>JBJFDE010000390.1:0-4243 GCA_051889855.1 Candidatus Cryptobacteroides sp.
GCAAGTGCTGATGCTGAAAATCTATACCGTCCTTCTTGATGCTAATGCCTCTGAGTCTCTTTATAACATCAGCTGCGATGAAATGGAATACAGGGATCCGTTCATATATACCGATACGGAGAATCAGGCCTACTATTGCCCGGTGGTCGTTGCCGGCGGTATCAAGATTTTCAAGAGTCATGACTTGAAAATGTGGAGGGACCTTGGAAATGTATATAACAACAGCGGAATCTATTCCAGCTACACATATTGGGCTGCCGATATGTATAAATGGAAAGACAACCTGTATTGCATAGCAACAGCTGTTTCTCCAAATGGTGGCGCAGATGACTTCACGTCTGTGAAAAGCAATACCATTTTCAAGGGGGAACATGGCCCTGAAGGCGCTATCTGGCCATTGAACAGGCAGCAGGTGAACCTTATTCCGGAGTCAGACTCTCAGAATATTGACGGTTCCCTGTATGTGGATGAAAATGGCACTCCTTGGATTGTCTATTGCCGGGAAGCTGCAACGGAAATTACCGACAAGGGTTATGACGCAGGAGTTTACGCCTACAAGATGAATGATGACCTTTCGGCTACCGTTGGTGAACCAGTGCGTCTGTTCAACGGCTCCAGTTCCCAGTATGCCTGCGCCGTGGATGTGCGTGACGGAAAGGATGTCTATATCGCGGATGCTCCTATGCTCAGACGTGATCCTGCTTCAGGAAATCTCATCTGCATCTGGTCACATTATGCAAAGCAGCCGGGAAACGACACCCAGAAATGGTATTCAATCGGGCAGGCTGTCTCTCGTTCCGGAAAGATTGAAGGCCCATGGGAGCATACAGGCATAATCAACAACTACGACGGAGGTCACGGATGCCTCTTCGAGGACCTGGATGGCAATTTGAAACTGGCCTATCACCTCAATCCGTCGCTTTCCAAAAATGGCAAGCCTCACCTTGTCATTAAGGATATCACTGTAAGCGGCGGTGCTCTTGAGAAGGTCGTGCAGGAACCGGCCGTTCTCGTTGAGGGCAGGGAAGAGGAACTGACGCTCAAGAAAGATATTACGGAATATCGTATTCCGGTCAATATTGTGTTCTGTGACAGCTATTCCGGTACGGTAAACGTGGGTATGGACCGTAGTGACCTTCAGAATCTTTGTGATGAGTACAATATAAACAGAAGGACAACCTATCCTTTACTTCCTTCTGATTCCTATAAGGTCTCCGAAGCCGTACTTGGCTCCGATAAATTGTCTGGAGATATTCTCATCACCATTGATAGGACAGTTCTTGAAGAGGATGTTCAATATCTGCTTCCTGTAAAGGCTAAAGTGACATCTGAAGGTGGAATTGAACTTATAGACAACCCTGTTTATCTGGTCGTTTCCAAACCGGGCAAATTCGAGTTCGGCAACCTGGATCAAACCAAATTCAAGGTAATCTTCTGCAACAGTTCAAGGGCTTATGAGCACAAGGATAACGCACAGGGTGAGTTGCATCTTGCCGAAACCTACAAAGTTGACTATATAATAGATGGTCTTGAGGATAAGGGTTGGTTCTCGAACTTCCAGTGGTGGGAGCCGTTTGTCCAGAACAGGCAAGGCGATGAAACTGGTAATGATGACTATGATTATGATTTTACCGAGTTCCATGCATTCAAGGGCCGCCGTTGTGCAGTTTCCATTATCCTTGACATGCAGCAGTCGTATGATATTGCAGCAGTGGGATTGTTGAACAGGCGTCCTAACAATGCAGGTGTGACAGACACAAGGAGTGTGGAGTTCTATGTTTCAGATGATGCTGAGTTTAAATTCTCTCCGGCAAAAGGCATCGACGGATATGATTATTCCGAGTATGGAAATCCTTCGCAGAACAATTGGACAAAAATCGCTGCAAATGAAAACCTTGTAAAAGGTCAGTCTGTCCAGTGGTGTGCCGTGTCTGAAGAACAGATGCTGGCTCATGCTTCCAAGGGAAGATTCCTTAAGATAAGGCTGCTCGGAACCTTCGACTCAGGTGCAATTACGCTGCACTCCCTTAGCGAGATTTATGTGAAGGAACTCACTAAGATAAATGAATGACAGTGTTTTGACGATGTATTGAAGTATGAAACGAAACGAAACAACTTTTTACGAGACTCCAACAATTGAAGTCATGATGCTTCAGCCGGACACCCCGGTGCTTCAGAGCAGTTCCGCAGGAGCATTCACGCAGGACCTCTATGAAGAGGACTTTAATTGGATGAAAATTAATAAGTAAATGCTTGTGAAAGAGATAATAATATTTACTTCAGCATTGCTTCTGCTTGCTGGCTGCGCCAGAGAGGACCTCAACCCATCGGAAAATGACTACACCAATGAAGGGTGTATCGCTCTGAGTTTCTCTGCTCCAGTGCCTGGTTTCGGGACGAAGGCGGTGATAGGGGAAAGTATAGTCGGAGATGGCGGAGCAAAGGCCTCCGCCATCAACTGGCAGTCCGGCGACAAGATAACCGTCTTCGATGGAGCGGTACAAAACTGCGTATTCGCTACCAAAGGCCTTGCTTCGGAATCTTCGGACTGCATTTTCGAGGGTAATGTTACTGCTCTTGCAAAGAATTATACTGCTGTTTATCCATACACATCTGCAGCCTCCATGGCTGACGGCAATATCATCGGAATCAATCTTCCTTCAAACCAGAAGGCCGTTCCTGGCAGTTTCGACCCGGGTGCTGCTCTGATGGCGGCAAGGACCGTTGATGGTGGCAGGGAGCTTTCATTCAAGAATCTTGTCGGTTATTTGAAGCTGGCAACTGACTTTGAGAGCAAAATGATAAAGCTGTGCTCAGGAAGCGGCGAACCTCTTGCCGGATCGGGGAAAATAAGTTTCAATGCAGAAGGAACACCTGCATTCGTTCTTTCTGGTGGAGCTGCGTCCAGCATCACTCTTGCCGCTGAAGGTGATGGCGCCATTCCGGCAGGTACATATTACATGGCAGTGCCTGCAGGTACTCTTGCTGCCGGCTGGACCATCAATATCACCGATGCCGACGGAAAACTTCATATATGTGAATCTGCCAAGGCCATCACTTTCAAAAATAGTGTAGTCGTCAACCTCGGAACCTTGAGCATGTCTGGCATGGATGCAATCAATAACCTTGTTTATGACATCCCTGCAAATCAGATGGAATACAGGGATCCTTTCATATATGTGGACAAGGAGGGCCAGGCTTATTATTACCCTGTGGTCGTATCCGGAGGCATCAAGATGTTCAAGAGCCGAGATTTGAATATGTGGAGGGATCTCGGAAGGGTGTATAATTCCAACGGACTATATTCCGGCTATGTGTTGTGGGCTGCTGACATGTACAAATGGAAAGACAATATGTATTGCATTGCGACGGCTGTTCCGACAACATACGATGATATTTTCACCGCTCCGAAATACAATACTGTTTTCAAGAGCACCAGCCCGGAAGGCAGTCTGTCGCCATTGAACATGGACCATGTGAATCTGATTCCTCAGACAGATACGCGGAATATTGATGGGGCTCTTTATGTGGATGAAAATGGAAGTCCATGGATTGTCTATTGCAGGGAAGCTGCGTCAGAAATTACCGACAAAGGATACGATGCCGGAGTCTATGCTTACAGACTGAATGATGACCTGAAATCTGTCTCAGGTGAACCTGTACGTCTGTTCAATGCATCTTCCTCTAAATATGCCTGTCCTGTTGATGTGCGTGACGGCAAGAACGTCTATATCGCAGATGCTCCGATTCTTTGGCGTGACCCTGCTTCGGGAAATCTCATCTGCATCTGGTCCCATTATGCAAAAAAGTCGGATGCCGAAACTCAGAAATGGTATTCGATTGGTCAGGCTATCTCGCGTTCCGGCAAAATAGAGGGACCTTGGGAGCATGTCGGCATAATCAATAACTTTGACGGAGGTCATGGATGCCTGTTCGAGGACCTTAACGGCAATTTGAAACTGGCCTATCACCTCAATCCTGCGCTTTCTGCCAACGGCAAACCTCATCTGGTTATCAGGGATATAGCGATTAAAAACGGGGTTCTTGTGAATTCTGCGTCTGATTTTGAAATCAGGAAAATGGATCAGACTCAGTTCAAAGTGCTGTTCTGCAACAGCTCCAGAGCTTATGAGCGCAGCAACCAGGGAGCCGGAGGCTTGTATCTTGGAGAAACCTACAATGCACGCTACCTGATTGACGGCATCGAAGACAAAGGCTGGTACTCCAATTTCCAGTATTGGGA
>JBJFDE010000391.1:0-4243 GCA_051889855.1 Candidatus Cryptobacteroides sp.
ATTCTTGTGGGGCTATTTTGTTTTCAGATGTCTCGACTTCGCTCGACATGACAAACCGACACTCGGCATGAGAGAACCAACGCTTGACAAACCGACACTCGGCATGAGAGAACCAACGCTTGACAAACCGACACTCGACATGAGAGAACCAACGCTTGACA
This sequence comes from Candidatus Cryptobacteroides sp., assembly GCA_051889855.1. Classification (GTDB taxonomy): domain Bacteria; phylum Bacteroidota; class Bacteroidia; order Bacteroidales; family UBA932; genus Cryptobacteroides. Next base: position 162 of record JBJFDE010000391.1, read on the forward strand.
AACCGACACTCGACATGACATCGGTTGTCATCTCGACTAAGGCGACAGCCGCACGGAGAGATCTATGAGTAATTATTGACCATATATAAAATAATTATATGAATTATCTTTTTACATCTGAATCGGTGTCCGAGGGACACCCGGACAAAGTGTCGGACCAGATTTCCGACGCAATCCTTGACGAATTCCTGCGCCAGGACCCGGAAGCGAAGGTGGCTTGCGAGACCTTCTGCAGCACAGGACTGGTTGTAGTGGGCGGAGAAGTCCGCTCTGAAGACGCTTATGTGGACATCCAGACCACAGCAAGACGTGTAATCAACAAGATAGGCTACAACAAGGCCGAATATATGTTCGACGGCAACTCATGCGGAGTGCTTTCAGCCCTTCATGAGCAGAGCGCCGACATCAACAGAGGTGTAGTTGTGAAAGATGCAGACGAGCAAGGTGCCGGAGACCAGGGAATGATGTTCGGCTATGCATGCTGTGACACAGAGGAATACATGCCGCTTCCGCTCGCCCTGTCACACCGCATCCTCCAGATTCTTGCCAAAATCCGCAAGCAGACACCCGAGCTGATGCCATATCTGCGTCCGGATTCAAAATCACAGTTCACCATCGAGTATGACGGACAGAGCGGCAAACCGGTTAGGGTTCACACCATTGTGGTTTCGACGCAACATGACGAATTCGTACCTCTCACTCTGGGCAAGATGAGCTATGCAGACGGCATCGCACAATATGGTCAGGAGAGAGTTGACAAGGCTATGCAGGAGAAAATCCGTGAGGACGTGCAGAATATCCTCATCCCAATGCTCATAGAAGAGCTGCCTGAAGAAACCGCCGCACTTTTCAAGGATGACTACATCCTTCATGTAAATCCTACAGGAAAATTCGTAATCGGAGGCCCTCACGGTGACACCGGACTGACCGGCCGCAAGATTATCGTTGACACATACGGCGGAAAAGGCGCACACGGCGGCGGAGCATTCTCAGGCAAGGACCCGTCAAAAGTTGACCGCTCTGCAGCATACGCAGCAAGGTACATTGCAAAGAACATGGTTGCAGCAGGAGTGGCACGTGAAATGCTCGTTCAGGTCTCATACGCCATCGGCGTGGCACGTCCTCTGAGCATATTCGTAAACACTTACGGAACAGCTGTAAACGGACTGGAAGACAGCTATATAGCTGAAAAAATCAACGAAATTTTCGACCTGCGTCCAGCCAAGATCATCGAAAAATTCGGTCTCAAGAAGCCTATCTATGAGCCGACAGCTGCTTACGGCCATGTGGGCAGGAAGCCTTACAAGGCAAGCGTGACGATGATGCGCCACGGCGTGAAGAGCCAGGAGCTTGTTCAGTTCTTCGGATGGGAACTTCTTGATTCAGTGGATATTATAAAGAAGGAATTCGGGCTCTGAGAAATCTGACGAATCTATTCTGAAGATTCCTAAAGACGTTCCATTTCACGACGAAGGTCTTTTTCCTTGATGGAAGCACGTTTGTCGTATTCCTTTTTACCTCTTGCAAGGGCTATGAGAAGTTTCGCATAGCCCTTTTCTGATATATAGAGCTTGACTGCGACTATTGTAAGTCCCTTTTCCTTGACCGACCTCTGGAGCTTGGTCAGTTCCTTGCGGGTGAGAAGCAGCTTGCGGTCACGCCTCGGGTCATGCTTTCCCCATGTTCCCCACCAGTAGTCCGCAACATGCATGTTCTTGACATACAATTCATTATTATTAAAATAGCAGAATGCATCCACCAACGACGCCTTGCCGGCACGGATGGATTTTATCTCCGTTCCGGTAAGCACAATCCCCGCCTGGAAGGTTTCAAGAAATTCGTAATCGAATGAAGCCCTCCTGTTCTTTATCTCTACGCTGCTCTTTGCTTTTGGCATAAAAGGTCTTTCTATAAAATTAATCTCCGCAAATTTACTGTTTTTTTCTATTTTTGCACTATGAGCAAGAAATCATTCACACCTGTGCCTCCTATGGCTCAGTTGCCTGAGCCGGAGGAAATCGACGTCGAGGCCCTGGTCAGGGGCTATGAATCCGGGGAAATTGACCTTATTTGCATTCTGGGGCCTACGGCCTCGGGTAAGACTCGCTATGCCGTGGAGCTGGCGCGGCGGATCAATGAGATTTCCCGACTCCCTTCGGTGGAAATAATCTCCGCAGACTCAAGGCAGGTGTACCGTGGAATGGACATTGGCACAGGCAAAGACCTGGACGAATATGGCGAAATTCCATACCATCTGATTGACATTGCCGATGCCGGCAGCAAATATAATATTTTCGAATATCAGAGGGACTTCGAAAAGGTATATGGAGAAATCCGTAAAAGAGGCAACATACCCCTGCTCTGCGGAGGATCGGGGCTGTACATTGAAGCTGCAACACGCGGCTACTCGCTTCCCGAAGTGCCGGCCAATCCCGAGCTCAGGGCAGAACTCGAAAAAGAAAGCACGGAAGACCTCGTGGCAAGACTCGCCAGCCTTAAGCCGCTTCACAACACCACGGACTACGACACACGTAAAAGACTCATAAGAGCCTTGGAAATAGCCATTTACGAATCAGAGCATCCAGTCATCAGGACTACCTGTCTTCCAAAGAACACTTATTATATAGGCACCCTCGTAAGCCGGGATGTGCGAAATGCAAGAATCGACCGCCGTCTTGATGCCAGACTCAAGGAAGGCATGATTGATGAAATAAAAGGGCTGCTCGAAGGCACCCACCCTGCAATAGTCCCTGACAAAGATGGAGTAAGGCATCCTGTCCCGGCAGAAGACCTGATTTACTATGGTCTTGAATATAAATTCGTTACGCTATACCTCACAGGGCAGATAAGCTACGAAAAAATGCGAACCGACTTGGCAACAGCCATACATCAGTTCGCAAAAAGGCAGATGACCTGGTTTCGCGGGATGGAGCGCAAAGGCATCCGGATCCACTGGGTACAAGTCTGACTATTTCTTGAATTTTACGATTTTATTGGATTCCACGACATCCTCCACTGTGAGTGAGAACTTATCCAACCATTTCTCACCAGCTTTGACGCTATCCCACTCTTCCGCTGAAAGCACCTCAGGATCAAAGACATATATAACAACCTCATCCTGTGGATGGTAGGTCTCCAAAGCCGATTCAATGCCATCATTGGTCACATAAACATCGAAAGAAGTCTTGGGATCCAGAGAAATCAGAGAACTCTCAGCCGGTTTCTTGTCAGGAAGCTCCCCTGCTTTTTCACATCCCTTTTCCCCATGCTCCGGGATATACCAGACTGTATTGAAAGGACTGTCGTTGGCAAGAGTCAGTACATATTGACGGTTTTGTGATGGTTCTGACACATAGTCCGGATGTTTGATGCATGATACAGCCATCAATGACATCAGGATAATTGCTGAATTTATAACGTGTTTCATGATTTATCTGTGGTTATGACGTGATACATTCCTGTTCCAACCTATGTTCCATCCAATGCCGATATTGGCGTTGATGACTGCAATAGGGAGTGACGCTGACCAGCTCTTGGCAGTATCCGGATCTGTCACATAACGGCCTTTCATATTGTATTCAATGAGCGCCTGTGACCAATTTTCCGGTTCATAAGCTGGCTTGTATTGCATTTCAGTACATCTGTAACCGAGCTTACGATTGTGAATGCACTTGACAGAACATTCGATGGAGAAGAAGAAATGCGAAGCAACCGAATATGTCAGCTGAAGTCCGGCAAAACCGGAAAGGCAGTTGAGGTCCGGCTCGCCATTGTCTGACATTATATAGTCCGGTCTCGAAGAAATGATTGAATAATTGTAGTTTGTTGCAAGGGAGCCTTCCTTTTTGTTATAACGGTCATAGCTGAAAGAGTACATGTCAAAATTTGATACTCCCACGCCCAACCTCGGTCTGAGGCTGAATTTATCGAAATCATATCGGAAAACCACTCCCGCAAAAAATGAATTCACACAGTGGTTCATTGCATTGCTGGATGAGGTAATGTCATATTTGTATCTGTCTCCGTCTGCATTGTTGACAGCCCTGAAATAATCATTCATTTCAGCATCGCCGCCATCAAAG
>JBJFDE010000392.1:0-4223 GCA_051889855.1 Candidatus Cryptobacteroides sp.
TACAATGGCAAAGGTTTGTCAAGTTACAGGTAGAAAAAGAATGGTAGGAAACAACGTTTCCCATTCAAAGAGGCGCACAAAGCGCATTTTCGCCCTCAATCTGAAGACCAAGAAATTCTGGTCAGAGGAGGAGCAGAGGTTCATTACTCTCAAGGTTTCATGCAAAGGCATGAGGAATATCGAGAAGAACGGTCTCGAAGCTACAGTCAGAGACGCTCAGAAAAAAGGATTTATTAACCTTGTTTAATTTTTCGGATTATGGCAAAGAAAGCTAAAGGTAACAGGGTGCAGGTCATCCTTGAGTGCACTGAGCAGAGAGAAAGCGGTGTACCGGGTATCTCAAGATACATCACTACCAAGAATAAAAAGAATACTACTCAGCGTCTGGAGCGTATGAAATACAATCCGTTCCTTAAGAAGGTAACTCTTCATCGCGAGATCAAATAATAACGGAGGAATTGATTTATGGCAAAGAAAGCAGTCGCAACCTTCAAGGCAGGTGTACAGAAGAAAGTCGTTAAGTGCATCCGCATGGACAAGTCTCCTAAGACTGGAGCTTATGTCTTCACTGAGGAACTCGTTGACGAGGACAAAACCAAGGAATTTTTCGCAAAGAAATAATTTCTCGACGATAGTTATGGGCACGGTTGAAATCTTTTCAACCGTGCCCTTTTTTATACCCCGAATATTGATTATATTTGCAAGTTAAACTTTGATTTTATGGGTATTTTTGACAAAGGAGTGAAGAAGACCAACAAAGGCTTCTTCGACAGGCTTTCCAGGGCTATAATTGGCAAGACCAAGGTTGATGAGGATGTTCTGGATGCAATGGAGGAGGCTCTTGTGGCCACAGACATGGGTGTGGACACAACTATGAGGATAATTGAAAACCTTGAAGAACGTGTCAGCCGTGACAAATATATGTCCCAGAATGAACTCGTTGAGATGCTTCGGGATGAAATTGCCACACTCCTGAATGTAAATGAGGAGCAGACTGATTCTTCAGTCCTGCCTTTTGACCTGAGCAAGAAACCATATGTCATCATGGTTGTTGGAGTCAACGGAGTCGGTAAAACCACAACAATAGGCAAGCTTGCCTATAATCTGAAATCCCGCGGGCTGAAGGTCGTGCTAGGTGCTGCCGACACATTCCGTGCCGCTGCTGTTGACCAGCTTACAATCTGGGCTGAAAGGGCCGGAGTGGACATCGTCAAGCAGGAAATGGGCTCGGATCCGGCTTCAGTGGCTTTCGATACACTCAAATCTGCCGTTGCCAAAGGGGCAGATGTTGTGCTCATCGATACGGCAGGACGCCTTCATAACAGGATAGACCTGATGAATGAGCTTACCAAGATCAGGAATGTAATGCGTAAAGTGATTCCTGATGCTCCGCATGAAGTCCTTCTTGTCCTGGATGCATCAACCGGCCAGAATGCCTATCAGCAGGCAAAGGAGTTTGCCCGTGCCACCGACATCACATCCCTGGCAATCACCAAGCTTGACGGTACAGCCAAGGGCGGAGTTGTGGTAGGAGTTGTGGACCAGTTCCATATTCCGGTGAAATTCATAGGAATAGGTGAGGGTATCGATGACTTGAAAGTCTTTGACAAGAGAGAGTTTGTCAATGCGCTCTTCTCAAAGGATGATTTGGATAAATAATTGACTGATATATTATGAAGATTTCGTACAACTGGCTCAAGGATTATCTTGAGTGCAATCTGTCTCCGGAGGAGGTTGCTGCGGCCCTGACCTCCATCGGACTTGAAGTGGATTCTCTTGAAACTGTGGAAGAGATTCCCGGAGGGCTGGCAGGAGTAATTGTAGCAGAAGTAGTTGAATGTGTGGATCATCCCGATTCAGACCATCTCCATATCACAAAGTTGAACACCGGAGCTCCCGATCTCCTTCAGGTCGTTTGCGGAGCACCCAATGTAGCTACAGGACAGAAAGTCCTGCTGGCAACCGTGGGAACCGTTCTTGGTGAAGACTTCAAGATCAAGAAATCGAAAATCAGGGGAGTCGAGTCATTCGGAATGATCTGTGCCGAGGATGAGCTCGGAATAGGAACATCCCACGACGGTATCATGGTTCTTGACCCTGATGCTGTGGTCGGTACACCTGCAAAAGAATATCTTCACCTTGCTACAGATGCTCTGATTGAGATCGGACTGACGGCAAACAGGGTGGATGCAGCTTCGCATATCGGAGTGGCAAGGGACCTCTATGCATATCTGGTTCATAACAACATTCCTTGCAAACTCAATATTCCTGAAGTGAATGAATTCCGTGAGGGCGAGGGAGAGGCTATCCCGGTTGAAGTGCTCTCAGCGGACGGAGCACCGAGATATACCGGCACGACAATCAAAGGTGTCAAGGTAGCTCCATCTCCGGAATGGCTCCAGAAGAGACTTCTTTCAATCGGCCTCAGGCCGATAAACAATGTCGTCGATATCACCAATTTTGTTCTCATGGAAACAGGTCAGCCTCTCCATGCATTCGATGCATCAAAAATCGGAGGTGGAAAAGTTGTCGTCCGCAGAGCAGAAGAAGGTGAAAAATTCGTTACTCTCGACGGTGTTGAGAGGTCGCTCTCGGCTGCGGACCTTGTAATAGCCGATACTGAAAAGCCAATGTGCCTTGCTGGTGTGTTCGGCGGAGAGGACTCAGGCGTTACAGATACCACCGTTGATGTCTTCCTTGAAAGTGCTTATTTCAATCCTGTATCAATCCGCAAGACATCCAAGAGGCATGGCTTGAAGACTGATGCATCGTTCAGATATGAAAGGGGTGCAGATCCGCTGATTGTGAATTATGCTTCCAGACGTGCGGTTCTTCTTATTCAGGAAATTGCCGGAGGTGAGGTAGTTGGAAAAGTGCAAGAATTCTATCCTGAGAAAATATCAAGGAAAGAAGTTGAACTTGACTACGCAAGGATTGAAAATTTCATTGGAAAGAAGATTGGAAAGGATGCTATTGAGGGCATTCTTTCCGCCCTTGGATATGATTTCCTTGAAAAATCTGAAACTGGTTCCAAGGTAGCGGTTCCATCATATATGATAGACGTTTACAGGGAATGCGACGTGGTCGAGGAGATTCTCAGGATTTACGGATACAACAATGTCGAACTTCCTTCTGCAATGAAGATGTCCGTGAATGCCCCTGTCAAACCGGAGCCTGAACGTGTCAGGAGGGCTGTGTCTGATTTCCTGGCTGCCAACGGATTCGTTGAGACAATGAACAATTCCCTGACAAAATCGGAGTATCATTCAAAACTCAAGACATTCCCGGAAGAAAGATGTGTAAGGATATTGAATCCTCTCAGCTCTGACCTGAATGTGATGAGGCAGACACTGCTGCTCAATGGTCTTGAGGTGATTGCATATAATATCAACCGCCAGATCAGCAATATCAGGACCTTCGAATATGGGTCAGTGTATTCACTTATACCTGGCAGCGACGGAAAGACTCTTGAGTCTTATCAGGAGCAGACTTGCTTTGCAATGTTCATCAGTGGCCAGCCGGACAAATCGTGGAGAATTGATGCCGGAAAGGGAAGTTATTTCCAGCTCAAAGGCTATCTCGAACTCCTTCTGAAGCGTTTCGGAGCTGATTTGTATGCGATGCAGACCGAAGCCGCACCTTCTGACCTCTTCTCTGAAGGCCTTTGCTACAAACTCCCGGGAAGCGGCAAGCAGCTTGCTGTAATGGGAACAATCTCGCCGGCAAGACTTAAACAGTTTGGCATCAAGCAGCCTGTTTTTGCTGCTGAGATTTCATGGCCTGCTCTGTTTGAACTTGTAAAGAGGGACAAGATTAAATATTCTGAACTTCCTAAGTTCCCTGAAGTCAGACGTGACCTTGCACTCTTGCTTGATGAATCGGTAAATTATGCCGATCTGCGGGCAAGCGCTTTGAGGGTAGGAAAGAAACTTATCAAGCAAGTAAGCCTCTTTGACGTTTACAGGGGAGACAAGATTGCCGCAGGCAAGAAGCAATATGCAATGAGCTTCGTTCTTCAGGATCTTGAAAAGACCTTGACTGACAATGATGTGGAAAGAGTCATGAACAAACTTCTTTCTACTTTCCAGAATGAATTCGGAGCAGTGCTCAGATAGTGATGAAAGCCTGCCTTCGAAATATCTGTCTGATAACCTCCTTCCTGCTACTGTTTGGCTGTAGCAGGGAGGCTAAGGTCATTCCACGCGGAAAGATGGCGAAAATAT
>JBJFDE010000393.1:0-4221 GCA_051889855.1 Candidatus Cryptobacteroides sp.
TTCAAGGGTCATTTTCGCCATCAACTCATCCACCTTCTTGTCAATCTGGTCACCAGCAGGTGAGCAGGCAACAAAAGAAAGCGCAGCTGAAAAAACCGCAAGTTTTATGATGTTATTCATTTCTTATTTCCAATTTTCTGAAATACACGCACATAATCAAATTCAAGTGTTGCCGGAAGGGCAGATTCATCCACTCCGTACATTCCGCCCCAGCTTCCTCCCCATGCAAGGTTGAGTATGTAGTGGAAAGGAACATGGAAAGGCCATGTATTCTCGTTGCGGCCAAGAGGATAATTGTCCGGATTGTAGAACAGGAGAGCCTTGCCGTCAACATAGGTCTTGATGTAGTCCGGTGTCCATTCCAAAGCATAGACATGGAATTCATCCATGACGCCGGCAACTTTTCTCGCAGCTGTCTTCTGGGTATTGATTGCGTGGTAATAAGCCTGGCAATGGATTGATGAAGAAACCTCGGTAGGTACGCAGCCCACATGTTCCATGATGTCAATTTCTCCGCAACCCGGCCAGCCTGTGAACTTTTCAGGCATCATCCAGAAAGCAGGCCATGTTCCTTTACCGTGAGGGAGTTTGATTCTCGCCTCAAAGTAGCCGTACAGCCAGTTCTCTTTTGAATTGATGCGGGCTGAATATACCTTGTCACCTTTCTTCACAGCATGAATCTTGAGTACTCCGTCCACGACTTCAGCCGTTGTCACGCCATCGTGTCCGCCTGCCACATAGGTCTGGAGCTCGTTGTTGACCCATCCTGCCGGCTGGACCTCATAAGACCATTTTTTTGTATCGAGCCTTGTTGAAGATTCATCATTGAATTCATCCTGCCATATAAGTTCATAGCCTTCCGGAATCACCATATCAGGTGTCGGATCCGGCTTAGGGTCCGGTTCCGGCTCCTGTTCAGCTTCCTGAGAAACCTTCAAAATAACATCGTTGGTGGAAGTCCTGAACGTCACCTCACCCTCACGAGGAGTATATGTCTTGTTCGCTGCTACGCTCACCTTGACTTTGGTCTGCCCTGCAAGTCCGCTGGCTGGTTTGACCGTAAGCCAGTCCTTGCTGTTTGAACTTGCACCCCACTCGCCTTCTGCGTTGAGGAGAATCTCCTGTTCCCCGCCTTCCTTTGCAATTGAAAGTTCAGTTTTGTCCAATGAAATTGTCTTGGATGTGCCGGGATTATCCGATGGTTTGGCACACCCTGTCGCCAAAATGGCGAAAAGAGCCAATCCTGTAAAAAAATGCATGTTTCAGTGTTATTACAATCAGAGGCTGACTAACAGATGTCTCGACTACGTCCTCCGGACTTCGCTCGACATGACATGCTATTTAGTCAGCCCCTAAAGAAAATACTAATTATTCAGCTCTGTGTTCCTGAAGAAGGATGTCCTTGATCACGACGTTCGTACCGGCAGCATTGCCTCCGAAGTCGAAGAAGAGGCTTACTTTCTCCAAGTCCATACCTGCAAAATCCTCAACCTGATAAACAAACTCTTCATCAGCTGTGACAGCATGTCTGTCAGCAAAGTAGAAGGTATCGTCATCTCCTGTCTTCGTAAGCTTGATGGTTACGCCAGGATGGTCGTTGTTAAGCAGTACTTTGCAAGAGAAGTCGTAATGTTTCGCTGCAGAAGTTGAAATGTTTGTCCTGAAAGCAAACTGTGCCTGCCACTGGTCAGTAGTAGCTTCAGGAAGGGAGAAACTGTAGCAATTGCCATCCACTGTAAGTTCAGGGTTTGCAATCTGAGCCCAGCCCGGAGCATAAAACCAATGTAACTCTTCTACTGTCATGCTTAGCCAGAGGTTGCTTGAAGCGGCAGGATCCCAGACAGTCTGTTTCATCTTGTCAACAGTTACGTCAAGGGCACCTGTTCCGTCAGTGTCAACGCAAGTGATTGTGTACCAGCCTTCCTCGAATGCAGAACCTGCTGCAAAGTTACCATCAGCATTAGGAATGTCGAGGTACCCGTTTCCGTTGATTGCTGCATATCTGTTCTTCAGCCATACACGCTCTCCGGTGTTGTCATCACCCCAGTTTGGTTGTTCGAAGAGTTTGAAGTTAGGGCTGGTCATGTAGAGAGTTACCTTGTATGTATTGTCAGCAACCTTAAGAAGTGGAATGTCTGCATTTTCTCCGGTATTCCAGCCTGGCTCCTTGCCCTGAGGCTTGCCTGCACCGGTTCCGATAACCCAGATTGCATTAGGGAAGACAGCAGTTTCACCATTAGCAAGAGGAACAACTTTGAGGAAACCGTCCTGTACGAGAATTCTGTAATCTCCGTCAGGACCCAGGAATGTAAGGCTGTTGCCTGAACCCTTGAACCAGTCGATATCCACAGCTGTCTGATCGATTCCGACAACTTCGACTGTCTGGCCTTTGGTAAGGCTGAGTTCAACCTTTCCGCCTTCAACGGCTACACCACCGATTGTCTGTGAAGGACCCTTGATGTCGCGTGCCTTGAAAATCATCTGCCAGTAGCAGCCTTCGTTCATTGCTACGACAACGAGTCTGGTCTCGGTGAGTTCAGTAACCTTGTAAACTGGATTGTTGTACATATTGTCTGAAGGAAGATAAACCATAGGAGTACCTGCTGCAAGGGTAATGGTCTCACCATCAAATGTATAAGTTGCCTCAACGTCTGCCTGGTCGATATCGATGTCCGGCTCTTTTCCTGGGTTAGGACCGACGACGGTAACACCCCAGTTGATGTACATCTTGCCGTCTGCACCTGAATCATATACATATTTTCCGTCAGGGAAGAAGGTAATGGCATCGTCATACATACCGAATCCGTCCTTGTCATGAGGATTTGCAGACCACCATGCAGCCGGATTCTCTGCATCCGGACCACAACCGAGGTGACCCTGTGAGTCAGCATCCATCACCCAGGCCTTACCCTTGCCGTCAGTTCCTGCGAGGAGTTCCTCAGGAGTAGCGACCTTGACAGCTGGTACGAAATCATAGAGCCATGAGATAGTGCCGTCTCCGTTAGGAGCATTGTTGGCAGCAAGTTTGAGGGATTTCTTTGCCTTCGACTCAAGTACAAGGAAACGAGGCTCGCTGTAAATGAAGTCATTAGGTACGTATGAGAGGTTCTTCTTTTCAGGAAGGACGAGCCATATTTCCTCGATGCCTGCATCATTCCAGTTGTTTTCAATAGTATAAGTGGTCTCGTAAGCAGGGATGTCAACAAGGAAGTCTTCTGACTGAGGACCACCGAGCTGAGTGACGTCTTTGTTTACATAAACCTTTCCGTCTTCACCCGGGTTGAATGCATATTTACCATCCTCGGTGAAAGTCATGGTGTCATTATAGAGGCTCCAGTCAGCTTTCTCGTTGGCACCGGCTGCCCACCATCCCTTAGGATCGTTGAAATCAGGGCCGCAGCCGAAGTGACCGTCAACACTTGAGTTCCACATCCACTCGCCGGCAAGCTTCTTCATGTGAGGTGCCGGATCAAACGGATCACGATAGGTGTTTTCAAGAGTGTATTCAACAGCCTGCGAGCCGAGGGATACACCATATTTGTTGTAAGCCTTAAGTTCTACAGTATGAACTCCGGCCTCACGGATACGGAGAGATATGCCGTTTCCAGTGTAGGAATATTTCTTGTTTGCCTTTCCGTCAACTTTGTCCTCTCCGAATATCCACATAGGTACTACTCCTGTCTCCTTGATGGAGAAGGTGACATAGTTGGTAGCCTGGTCAACTGTAATCACTGGTGTGAGTTTTCCAGCTTCCGGAATCTGATTCCTGTCCGGAGTGGTGTACTCCGGAGTACAAGAAAAAGCAAAGACTGATGCTGCAAGCGCAGCGAATATTTTTGTGATATTTTTCATAACTCAACTTTGTTTAGCGGACAGGATAATTGTTCTGTACAAGAGCGTCATCTTTATCCATTTCGCTCTGTGGAATCGGCCAGTATTTAAGGTCTGGAGTCCAGTCATACTGACGATAGAGGTGGTTATTGGCCTTGAGAACTTCAGCGGCCTGTCCTGTGCGGACGAGATCCCAGTAACGTTTACCCTCGCTGACGAACTCTTTGTGGCGCTCTTCGAGAATATCGAGCTGAGTGTTGCCTGTGCCGTTTGAATGACGGTTGTTGCGTACCTGTGAGAGGTATGCGCTGCCGTCCTGTCCGAGGAGGACTTTGAGCTCGGCTGCGTTGAGAAGGGTCTCAGCATAACGGTAGATACGGAAGTTGCTGC
>JBJFDE010000394.1:0-15494 GCA_051889855.1 Candidatus Cryptobacteroides sp.
GGCTCTCCGAGAGCACCCGGCTCTTTTGTCCTGTCGATGACAGCGATTCTCTTGACACTCTTTGGAAGGGCTTTGAGGAAATATTTTGCTGAGAATGGTCTGTAGAGACGTACGATGAGGAGGCCGACCTTCTTGCCCTGTGCCTCAAGGTAGTCGATAGTCTCCTTGATTGTCTCGGTAACAGAACCCATAGCGATGATGATGTTCTCAGCCTCAGGGTCTCCGTAATAGTCGAATGGACGGTACTCGCGGCCTGTGAGCTCGCTGATCTCACCCATGTATCTTGCAACTACGTCAGGAACTGCATCGTAGTACTGGTTGCAAGCCTCGCGTGCCTGGAAGTAAACATCACCGTTCTGAGCGGTACCGCGGGTTACAGGGGCGTCTGGTGAAAGTGCTTTTGCTCTGAATCTTGCGAGTGATTTTGTGCTGATCATTCCTTTGAGAGCCTCCTCGTCGATGAGCTCGATTTTCTGGATTTCATGAGAAGTACGGAATCCGTCGAAGAAGTGGAGGAAAGGAACGCTTGATTTGATAGCTGAAAGGTGTGCAACTGCTGCCATATCGAGAGCTTCCTGAACTGAAGCTGAAGCGAGCATTGCGAATCCTGTCTGGCGGCATGCCATGACATCCTGGTGGTCACCGAAGATTGACAGGGCGTGTGATGCAAGAGCACGGGCTGAAACATGGAATACTGTTGGAAGAAGCTCACCTGCAATCTTGTACATGTTTGGAATCATCAGAAGAAGACCCTGTGATGCTGTGAATGTTGTGGTAAGAGCTCCTGCCTGAAGCGAACCGTGAACTGCACCGGCAGCTCCACCCTCGCTCTGCATTTCGGTTACTTTGACAACCTCACCGAAGAGGTTCTTTTTGCCTTGTGCAGCCCACTCATCAACATATTCTGCCATTGTTGATGAAGGGGTGATAGGGTAGATGGCTGCATGCTCACTGAAAAGGTAAGCGATGTGTGCCGCTGCCCAGTTACCGTCACAAGTGACGAATTTCTTTTCGTTTGCCATAATCTATTAGTGGTTTATGAGTTTTACAATAATTTCCGTTACCGTGCACGACCAAAAGTCAAGTGCCGCGCAAATTTACTCAAAATTTCCGCAAATCAGTGAAAAATATGAAAAAATGTGAATTTTATTGCGAGAAGCCCAAGTCGGACAGCTTAGTTTGGTAGCCCCATGCGGAATCGAACCGCAACCGTCAGAACCGGAATCTGAAATTCTATCCATTAAACTATAGGGCCGAACGGACTGCAAAATTAATAAATTTCCGGGAATTCCACCACAAAGAACATCATTTATCCTCTTTTCTTCGCATTTGTGGCGAAATACCGCCCTTGCCGCCTTCCCCGGTTTGGGAATTGTACCGGGATTGTGTATTTTTGCCGCCCGAAAATCGATTTGACGATAAAGTCTGTCATGGTATTTCAATATTAGATCTCTCCATGCGCTTCGCTTGGTCGAGATGACAATTACGGACTTTCTGATCAGGCCGGCCATGACGGAAAGGATATAAATTTTTAATGATTATAAAGATATGAAGGCGTATGTATTCCCAGGTCAGGGGTCTCAGTTCCCCGGTATGGCGAAGGACCTGTATGACAACAATGCCATAGCGCGTGAAATGCTTGAAAAAGCCAATGAAATTCTTGGCTTCAGAATTACTGATATCATGTTTGAAGGAACAGCCGAAGATTTGAAGCAGACCAAGGTAACTCAGCCTGCTATATTTCTTCATTCCGTTGTTCTTGCGAAATGTCTTCCTGATTTCCAGCCTGATATGGTGGCCGGACATTCTCTCGGAGAGTTTTCAGCACTCGTTGCCGCCGGAGCGATGGATTTTGAGGAGGGACTGAAACTTGTTTCCATCAGGGCAAGGGCAATGCAGAAGGCTTGTGAGATTCAGCCCGGTACTATGGCTGCAATCATTGCCCTTCCGACTGAAACCGTTGAGGCATTGTGTGCGGAATGTGAGGGCACTGTGGTCCCAGCAAACTATAATTGCAATGGCCAGATTGTGATTTCCGGAGAGAAAGCTGCTGTCGAGGCTGCCTGCGTGAAAATGAAGGAGGCTGGAGCAAAACGTGCTCTGGTGCTTCCTGTCGGCGGAGCTTTTCATTCTCCACTTATGGAGCCTGCCCGCGCAGAACTTGCCGAGGGCATCGAGAAGGCTGTTTTCAAAACTCCGATATGCCCTGTATATCAGAATGTTACAGCCCGTCCGTCAACTGACCCTGCCGAAATCAAGGCAAATCTCCTTGCCCAGCTGACCTCTCCTGTACGCTGGACTCAGAGCGTTGAGAACATGATTGCTGACGGAGCAGACTCATTTACAGAAGTAGGCCCCGGAAAAGTTCTCCAGGGCCTTGTATCCAAAATTGCAACTGTTCCCGTTGCCATTGACGGAGTCTGCTGAATCAAATAGGCTTAATCTGAACAAGGTGGGCTGAAAAGCCCACCTTTGTTATTTGCACCAGGTGTCAAGCCAGCGGAAGTATTCGCGATGCCACATGAGTGCATTCTGAGGCTTCAATATCCAGTGATTCTCGTCAGGGAAGATAAGAAGACGTGAAGGAACTCCCATCATCTGGGCTGCATTGTAAGCGGCCATTCCTTCATCAACAGGTACCCTGTAATCCATACCGCCATGAATGACCATCAGCGGAGTATGCCAGTTGGTCACAAGTTTGTGCGGAGAAAGCGCATAGTGACGCACAGCCTTCGGCAGATTGCTCCATGGAGAACCGCCCTGCTTGATGCCACCGAAGGTAACACCGTCACCGGCAGGACCTACAGGCCCCTCAGGAGTACCTACGCGCGGATCGATTACGCACTCATGCAGACCACCGTTGTCAAAGTTAGGGAACCACATCTCTTCCGTGGTCATATACATGTGTTCCTCATTGAAAATTCCCGCATGGGCAATGAAAGCATCGAAAGTATTTCCGTGGGTACCACAGAGATAATATACCGAATAACCGCCATAGCTGGCGCCGCAGGCTGCCATTTTCCCGACATAAGGCTCTGCCTTGAGCTCCCTCGCCGCAGCCAGATAATCCTGCATGTTCAGACCAGGATAGTCACCTGAAATCTGCTCGGTCCATTCCTGACCGAATGCAGTGGTACCTCTTCTGTTCGGCAGAACCACGACATATCCCTGCATTGCCATGAGCATATAATTCCATCTGTAGGACCATCCCTGGCTTATGGTTCCCTGAGGACCGCCGAGGCAGATCAGAATGGAAGGATATTCCTTCTGAGCATCGAATTCAGGCGGATATACCACCCATGTCAGCATTTGTTTGCCGTCGATGGTCCTTACCTTCCTGTCGTCTATTTTCAACGTGGCGAGCTGGGAGGTGATATGCTCGTTCTCCTTGGTAATCTGTACATTGCCCTCGAATTCCCCGTTCTTGAGGTTCACTGCGACGATTTCAGTAGGGAAAGTCAGGCTGCAATAAGTGGTCAGGAGCTGCTCCGCTCCGTTTTCTCCCTTTCTGATGCAGAATGGAGAGCCGTAGTCATACCACTGGTCATCTGAGGTGAGCCTGCTGATGGCGCTGTTTTGGACATCGGCCTTGAATATGCCCTGTAGTCCCTCAGCCAATGCATTGAAATAGATGGATTTGGAGTCGTCTGACCACACCGGGCCGGCTGCATTGTACTTGAATCCGGCTGTAAGGTCGCGGATGTTGCTCACAACTGGAGCAGCTTCTCCAATTTTGACATCAGCCACCATAAGCCTTTGTTTGTCAGCTTCATAGCCATCCCTTTCCATGCTTATCCAGCAAATCTTGCTGCCGTCAGGGCTCCAGAGCGGATCAGTGTCATATCCGCCTTTCATGTCAATTACAGATGTCTGTCCTGTCTCTATATTATATAGGTATATCTCGGTGTTGGTCGAGAAGGCATATTTCTTCCCTGTAAGTTTGCGGCAGGAATAGGCGATATATTTTCCATCCGGACTCCATTCAAGCTGTTCGATGCCTCCAAAAGGTTCTGTCGGGAGCTCATACAATTCCGTCTCGGCTGCAAGAATATCCGATGAGTTCTCAATTGTGATGGTTTTTTCCTTGTTGCCGTTGAATTTGAAATCTGCCACCCAGGTGTGAGGAATCTCCAGAACTGTGTGGTCCCAGTGGCGGTACATCAGATCGTCAGTAGTGTATGCAGTGGCCTTGTCCAAATCTTCATAACAGTCTGAAGGCTGTTTGACATGGCTTTTTACTGTGCTGATATACATTACTTTACTCTGGTCAGGGGACAGTTTGAATTCAGAAATCCCGTTCTCGACTGAGGTGACCTGACGCAGGGCAGTGAGAGTCCATCTGCTGGATTCTCCTTCTGATTTTGGAGCTTTGTGAGAAATTCTTGCAGTCCATATCTGCCCTCCCATCAGGAAGGCAATGTGCTTTCCGTCAGCACTCCAGCGCGCGTTGCTTATGCTTTTCCCGCTCTGTGTCAGCAGGAGGTCATCGCTTCCGTCCACATTGATGACGTGCAGGTTGCGCACACTTCTGTTCTGTGCTATGTCAGTATAGCTTACACCATACATAATGTACTGACCATCAGGAGAAACCTGCGGGTCAGAGAGGCGACCGTAAGACAGCAGCGCCTCCGGAGTCATTTTGCCGTCCGGGATTTCAATGGCAGCCCTGCCAATGAATCCTTCTGTCTGGAAATCATTCTTGTCTCTTGTCATAACGAATGCGAATGCTGCTGCAGCGCATAAGACCGTCGCCACAGCTGTTACTCTAATCCAAGTTTGTTTGTTTGCCATAATTGTATCTTATATATATTCGTTTTCATGTTTCAGGCCCCATAAAGTTCGGTTGCCTTCCGGAGTTGCTCAATCACTGCCTGTCTCAGCGATAAGGGTTCAAGCACCTCGATTCGCCCGCCTCTTCGGCAAAACTCCATGGTCAAATTCTCATTCGGACATACGAATAGTTCAAATAAGACCCACTCTCCATCAGATCCGATCTCCTTCTGGCTGTGGTGAAGAGGCAAGTCGCGCAGATATTTCGCCTCACGTTCAGTTGCCCGGAATCTGACACTGCATGCTTTATTTTCAGGAAGATATATTCCGAAACTTGTAGCAAATAAGTCATCGACATCGAAGCCATCTGGCATTTCGAACTTCTCCTGAGTAATTTCCAGACCCACTATCCTGTCCAGGGCATATACCCTCATCCCGTCTCTCTGCTGGCAGAATCCTACGATGTACCAGCGCTTTTCACTTTCCTTCAAAGCATAAGGATGAACAGTGAATCTTTGCGATGATGTACTCGTATATTTCTGATAATCAATGTATATTTTCAAATTGGAAGTCATTGCCTCCATTATGCTCGTCAGATGGTTCCTTCCGGAAGGGATATCCTCGACCGACACCCGCCCGGACAGTCTCTCTTTGCTGAGTGCCAGCATATTGTTGACAGTGAACGTATTGATAAGCCATGCATTTTCCGCGGCCTCATCCATCACATCAGCGGCAGCCCCCTTTATATAATAGGTATTTGTGTCGCGCCTGCATAGAATCCTGATGCCGAAAACTTCCTCCACAGCTTCGCGGTGATTATTGAATGTCCTTCTGGAATAATCGGTGCCGAAACTATTCCTCCATTTTTCGGAAATTTCAGACAAGGCAAGCCCCTTCTCTCCTGCACGGATGAAGGTCTGCACCAGCCAAATATATTTCTTCAAAAGTTCCGTTACCATGGTCAACTTATTCTGCTGTAATCTTTTATCTCGTATTTATCCTTGCGGAGTTCCTTCCGGAGCATCTGATTCTTGTCTGCGGTAAGCTCCGGGTCTTCTTTCAAGACTGCATCGGCGCAATCCCTCGCCGCATTGAGCAATATGCCATCCTTTGCCAGGGATGCAATGTTCAGGCTGACCGGCAGACCGCTCTGCTGCGTGCCCTCAAGGTCGCCGGGACCCCTCATTTTCAAATCCTCTTCCGCAAGGTCGAAACCGTTTTCGGTAGCGCACATAAGTTCAATCCTGTGTTTCGACTCCTTGCTCAGCTTGTAACCTGTCATCAGCACGCAATAAGACTTTTCGCTTCCGCGTCCGACCCTTCCTCGCAGCTGGTGTAGCTGGCTGAGTCCGAATCTTTCGGCACTTTCAATTACCATCACCGATGCGTTGGGAACGTCAACCCCGACTTCGATTACCGACGTCGCCACCAAAATGTCCGCCCTGCCTGCGGCAAAGGCATCCATATTGAACTGTTTCACGTCATTGAGCTGTTTCCCGTGAACGACGGCAGTCTTATATTCAGGGAATGGAAAGTTGTTCATTATATCCTCTGCACCCGCTTCAAGACTCTGATAATCAAGTTTTTCAGTCTCGTTTATCAATGGATATACCACAAAAATCTGTCTTCCGAGGGCTATCTGCTCCTTCATGAACCGGTAAAGCGCAGCTCTCTTACCTTCGGTCGCATGTATGGTCTGAACCGGCTTCCTTCCAGGCGGCAGCTCGTCGATTACCGACACGTCCAGGTCTCCGTACAAAGTCATCGCAAGAGTACGCGGAATAGGTGTGGCAGTCATGACAAGCACATGTGGCGGGCATCCGCAACATGCTTTCTTCCAGAGCTTTGAGCGCTGTTCCACACCGAAGCGATGCTGCTCATCCACGATTGCAAGCCCCAGATTCCTGAATATGACATTATCTTCAATCAGGGCATGCGTTCCCACTATTATTCCGATGCTGCCGTCCTCAAGACCTGCGTGGATTTCACGTCTTTCTGAAGCTTTCGTGCTTCCGGTCAGAAGCGCCGCCCTGATACCTGTCGGGGCAAGAAATTTCCCGATATTCTTGAAATGCTGCTGTGCAAGAACTTCAGTAGGCGCCATGATGCATGCCTGATATCCGTTTCCCACTGCAATCAAGGCTGAAAGCACGGCAACCATTGTTTTACCGCTGCCTACATCTCCTTGCAGGAGGCGGTTCATCTGATGCCCGCTCTTCATGTCGTCACGAATCTCGGTAATCACTCTTTTTTGAGCTCCGGTCAGAGGGAAGGGGAGTGCATTGTAACATTTGTTGAATGCCTCTCCGACTTTCGGCATCCTTATTCCGACATCGTTGCGGCTGCGTATGTATTTCTGTTTCAGCAAAGAAAGCTGGAGATAGAACAGTTCTTCGAATTTGAGCCTGTATCTTGCTTTCTCCAGAGCATCCTGGTTTTGAGGGAAATGAATGTTCCTCAGGGCAAAATGGAGAGGGACGAGGCCGCATTGCCTGATCAGGTATTCCGGCATGCTTTCTTCTATGTAAATCATGCCTTTATCCATTGCCGCTTCCATTATGCGGTTCATCAGTTTGCCTGTCACTCCGGCATTTTTCAGTCTTTCCGTGCTTGGATATACTCCTGTCATGGTGCATCCTGCGGTGAATGAAACCGTCTTTGTAGATGGTGCCGTTGATGTTGCCGTAGTCTGTTGTATGGGTGTTGCGGGTGCCGTTGCCGGCTGGTTGGCTGTCGCTGGTGCCGGATCGACTTCAGGATGGACCAGATTAACCCTTCCGTTGAATGCGGAGGGCTTTCCGAAAAATATGAATTCCGACCCCGGCGTGAGTTTCTCATGCATCCATTTTATGCCTTTGAAAAACACCAGTTCCATCTCTCCGCTGCCATCTCCAATCCATACGCTCATTCGCTTTATTGTGTTGAACTTCAAATCTTTACTATCTATATTCTGCTCCTGGGCCGCAATGCCGGCAGCAGAGGCTGAAGAGTTTGCGAAAAGTTCCGTCCTAAGTACACGTGCCCGTATCTGGATATAGGCCATGTCCGGCCTTGCATCAGCTATGCGGGTGAATGAAGTCCTGTCGATATAACGGAACGGATAGAACCTGATCAGTTCACCTACTGTGCTGATCCCGAGTTCCTTAGTGAACAGTTCCGCCCTTTTGGGGCCAACTCCCGGAAGGAACTGAATATCCATATCCAAGCCGTACTGTGCCATATCACGGCAAATCTAATAACATTTCGCAAGTTTCGCAAGTTGTCCATTTGCGAAAAATCAGAACACATTGTATATTTGCAGGTCATTGAAATATATATGGAATTTCCCAAGAAATTCCTGATTATGAATAAATATAGTACAATTATGCCAAGAAAATTAGTAGTAGGAATAACCCAGGGTGATGGCAACGGCATCGGATATGAAGTGATTATCAAGGCTTTGGCTGATGAAAGAATGCTCGATATATGCACCCCGGTGATATATGGTTCGTCAAAGATTTTCGGTTTCTATAAAAAACAGATCCATAATATCGACCAGATCAATACCAACGTGATCACATCTGCAAAGGACGTTCACAATAAAAGGGTCAATATCGTCAACTGCCTTCCTGAGAACGTGTTTGTGGAGCCGGGACAGTCAACTCCGGAATCAGCAAAATCAGCAATGACTTCCCTGAAGGTGGCGGTTGAGGACATCCGCAACGGTTATATCGACGTTCTTGTGACCGCTCCGATCAACAAAAGGGCGATGGTCGAGGAAGGATTCGGATACACCGGCCATACTGAATATCTTGAAAAGGAATTCGGCGTTGACGAGGTGGCTATGATTATGGTCTGTGACCGTCTGAAAGTTGGTGTCGTGACCGGACATGTGTCATTGAAAGATGTACCTTCCCTTATTACTAAAGAAAAGATTATCAGTAAGTTGCGTCTCATGACCGCTTCCCTGCGCAGGGATTTTGGCATAGATGCCCCAAAGATTGCAGTCCTTGGTCTGAACCCGCATTGCGGTGATGGCGGTCTTCTCGGAGACGAAGAAAGGGAGATTATCCTTCCTGCCGTTCAGGAGGCTTGTGCAGAGGGTATCCTGGCTTTCGGTCCTTATTCTCCGGACGGATTTTTCGGCCTTGGAAATTATTCAAAATATGATGCTGTCCTTGCGATGTATCATGACCAGGGCCTTACTCCTTTCAAGGCTCTTGCTTTCGAAGATGGTGTCAACTATACTGCAGGACTTCCGATTGTAAGGACATCTCCTGACCATGGCACCGCCTATGAAATGGCAGGCCGCGACCTTGCTGATCCTCGTTCCATGATTGCTTCCATCTACACGGCAATCGACATTTTCAACAATCGTGAGAATTACGACGAACTTCAGCGTAACAAGATGAATATCAAGCTTCCGGACACAGAAATCAAACCTCGCGGAGGCAGAATCATCGAATAGGAAATGGCGGAGAATGTCAGTGCGGAGGCATCAAAGGTTGCCAGGCCTCCGATAGAGCTATATACAGATGGGGCTTCAAGCGGCAATCCGGGTCCGGGGGGATTCGGAGTTGTGCTCAAATGCATGGGCAAGAGGCTTGAAATCTCCGGCGGATATTCGCTTACAACCAACAACCGGATGGAACTTCTTGCCGTAATACGCGGGCTTGAGGCCATCAAGTGGAGGAATGCAGAGGTCCATGTATGGAGCGATTCCTCCTATGTAGTCAATGCCATAAACAAAGGTTGGCTTGAGGGCTGGAAAATGAAGGGCTTCGCCAAGGTGAAGAATCCTGATTTATGGAGCCGTCTGGTGCCGTTGCTTTCTTCGCACAGGGTGGCTTTCCATTGGATCAAAGGCCATGCGGGACATCCGGAAAATGAGCGTTGCGATGCTCTCGCCGTCGCTGCGGGTGCCGGTGCCGTTGCCGCCGGGAAAACCCTTCCGCCAGATCCAGGTTACCTCCCTGAATAATAATATCCTTCCTTCCATCCTCTTCCTTTCCAACCGGATTTGGATGGGCTATGAAGGTTGTTTTGGACGATTGATAATTTTTTAGTATTTTTGCAGGTTGTGTGCGCTTTTATGTGCATGCAACCTTTTCCTGTTGAATATAAATATTATAAATATGTCATTTACAGACGTTTTCAAAAAAATATTCGGTACCAAGGCAGACCGTGACATGAAGCAGCTCAAACCTATGTTGAACAAGGTTCTGGCTGCATATACAGACATTGACAAACTTTCGGATGATGACCTCAGGGCCAAATGTGACAGCTTGAAGGCCATAATTCGCGAACGCATCGCTTCAGACGAAGCTCGCATAGCAGCTATCCGTGAAGAACTTGAGACAGAAATCCCCGTGGACAAGAAGGAAGCTCTCGCGACAGAATCAGACAAACTTGTCAAGAAGGTTGATGAAACCATAGAAGCTGTTCTTGATGAGATTCTCCCGGAGGCATTTGCCATAATGAAATCGACAGCCCGCCGATTCAAGGAAAATGCCCAGATCAGGGTAAAGGCTACGGACTTTGACCGCGACCTCAGCGCCACCAAGGAATTTGTGACTATTGACGGCGATTACGCAATCTGGCAGAACCATTGGATGGCAGGTGGCAATGAGATTACCTGGGATATGGTTCACTATGATGTTCAGCTGATTGGTGGTATCGTCCTTCATCAGGGCAAGATTGCCGAAATGGCAACAGGAGAAGGAAAGACCCTCGTTGCAACACTTCCGGTTTTCCTCAATGCACTTGCCGGCAAAGGTGTGCATGTGGTCACAGTCAATGATTATCTCTCCAAACGAGACTCCGAGTGGATGGGACCTCTTTATATGTTCCACGGCCTTTCTGTTGACTGTATCGACAAACATCAGCCGAACAGCGATGCCCGCCGCAAGGCCTATGCATGTGACATCACATTCGGTACCAACAACGAATTCGGTTTCGACTACCTCCGCGACAATATGGCGGTGTCAATGAGGGACCTGGTACAGCGCAAACATCATTTTGCAATTGTCGATGAGGTCGATTCAGTGCTCATCGATGATGCACGTACCCCTCTGATTATCTCCGGACCTGTTCCACGCGGTGATGACCAGCAGTTCATGGAGTTCAAGCCTTACGTGGAGAGACTCTACAACAGCCAGAAATCACTCGTCACATCCCTTCTTAACGAGGCTAAGAAACTCATTGCCGAAGGAAACGAGAAAGACGGAGGAGTCCTTCTGTTCAGAGCCTTCAAGGGATATCCTAAATACAAGCCTCTCATCAAGTTCCTCAGCGAACCTGGTATGAAACAGCTTCTCCAGAAGGTGGAGAACTATTATATCCAGGATAATGAGAAGGAGATGCCTTTCATTACTGATGAGCTTTATTTCGTCATCAACGAGAAACAGCATTCTGTCGATATGACTGACAAGGGCCGTGACCTTATCACCGGCAATCTTTCAGATCCTAAATTCTTCATCCTTCCGGATGTGGGTGCCGCTATCGCCGAGGTTCAGAAGAATCTGGAGATGACAGCTGAGGAAAAACAGGCGAAGAAAGACGAGATCATGGCTGACTTTGCCATCAAGTCTGAGCGCGTACATACTGTGAATCAGTTGCTTAAGGCTTATACAATGTTCGACAAGGACATTGACTATGTCATCTCCGAGGACGGAAAGATCAAGATTGTCGATGAGCAGACAGGCCGTATCATGGAAGGCCGTCGCTGGAGTGACGGACTCCACCAGGCTGTCGAGGCTAAGGAAAATGTGAAGATTGAGGCTGCCACACAGACATTTGCAACCATCACCCTTCAGAACTATTTCCGTATGTATCACAAGCTTGCCGGTATGACCGGTACGGCTGAGACCGAGGCAGGAGAGTTCTGGTCAATCTACAAACTGGATGTCGTGGTCATTCCTACAAACAGGCCTATTGCCCGTATTGATGCCAATGACCTCATTTATAAGACCAAGAAGGCAAAGTTTGATGCGGTCATCAACAAGGTAGTCGAGCTTACTTCCCAGGGAAGGCCGGTGCTCGTGGGTACTACCGATGTCGAGACTTCAGAGTTGCTCAGCCGTATGCTCAGGATGCGTGGCATCCAGCATCAGGTCCTCAATGCAAAGCAGCATGCACGTGAGGCTGAAGTAGTTGCTCATGCCGGTCAGAAGAGTACCGTGACCATTGCGACAAACATGGCAGGTCGTGGTACCGATATCAAGCTTTCTGATGAGGTCAAGGCTGCAGGTGGTCTTGCAATCATAGGTACGGAGCGCCATGACAGCCGTCGTGTGGACAGACAGCTTCGTGGCCGTGCCGGACGTCAGGGTGACCCGGGTTCTTCCGTATTCTATGTGTCGCTTGAGGATAAGCTCATGCGTCTTTTCGGGTCGGAGAGGATTGCAGGTGTGGTTGACAAGCTGGGCATGCAGGATGATGAGGCTTTGGAGGCTCCAATGCTTTCAAGCTCTATCGAGAGGGCCCAGAAGAAGGTGGAGGAGAACAACTTCGGTATCCGTAAGAGATTGCTTGAGTATGACGATGTAATGAACTCCCAGAGGGAGGTCATATATACCAAGAGACGCAATGCTCTTTCAGGTGAGAGGGTGGAGATTGATGTCATGAACATGATGCAGGACACTGCCGAGATTCTTGCTGAAAAAGCTGAGAATCTTGATTATGATTCATTCTCAGAGACAGTGATGAGTGCTTTGTCCATCGACCTCGGTTTCGATGAGGCATTCTTTGAGAAGGCCAAGACAAAGGAGATTGCTGAAAAACTGTATGATCACATTGCCCAGACCTACAAGAGACGTATCGATGCCATGGTAGTGAAGGCTTTCCCTATCATCAAGGAAGTGTATGAGAAGCAGGGTGCAATCTATCAGAATATCGCCATTCCTATTTCTGACGGAAGGAAGATGTTGACTCTTTCAGTGAACCTCAAGAAGGCTTATGAGTCTGAAGGTAAGGAGATTGCAAGGTCTTTGAGCAAGAGCATCACACTTTATCAGATTGATGAGCATTGGAAGGAGCATCTACGTGACATGGATGATTTGAAGCAGTCGGTTCAGAATGCCACTTATGAGCAGAAGGATCCGTTGCTTGTCTATAAGTTCGAGAGCTTCAACCTGTTCAGCAAGATGCTTGAGGACCTGAACAAGGATGTGCTTTCATTCCTGTTGAGGGCTTTCATTCCTTTGCGTGATGCTTCTCAGGCTCAGGCTCCAGCTCCGGTTCAGCGCAAGCCTGACAACATGCAGACCAGCAGGACTGACCTTGTAACCAATTCCGGCGAGCCTAAGAGCAAGATGCCTGTGCATGTTGACAAGACTGTCGGCCGAAATGATCCTTGTCCATGTGGCTCGGGCAAGAAGTACAAGAACTGTCACGGAAAAGGGCTTTAATAATTAAAGATGAATTTTATGGCTAAGTCAGAACCAAATCTGAATGTCAACACCATCAGCAGAATTTCCGTCGGCACCATCATCAAAGGAGAGATTATGTCTTCTTCGGACATCAGGATTGATGGTACTTTTGATGGAAAAATCCAGAGTAACGGCAGAGTTGTGATAGGGGAGAGCGCTTTAGTGAAAGGTGACGTCATTTGCGAGAACCTTGACCTTTGGGGAAAGGTTGACGGAAATATTTATGTAAAGGACACTCTTTCGCTGAAACAGGGATGCGTCGTGAACGGAAATGTGCATATTCGCCGTTTCTGTGTTGAACTTGGCTCTGTTTTCAACGGCAATTGCAAGATGATTACCGAGGATGAATTTGAAAAGCTCATCCAACAATCAAAATAGAATCCTGCTCTGACGGCATCATAACGATTAATTGGCATACGATGTTTAAATTTCGCTCCCATATTTGTTTATTGCTTCTGGCAGTTTGTTCATATGCTCATGCATCTGAACCTGGTTTGAATCCGCAAGCTTCAGATATAAGGAGGGGCTATACAAATCCTGTGATATCGGGTTTCCATCCGGATCCCAGCGTATGCCGATGCGGGGATGATTATTATCTGGTAAACAGCAGTTTCCAGTTCTTTCCCGGAGTGCCGTTGTTTCACAGCAAGGACCTCATTCATTGGGAGCAAATCGGCAATTGCCTTGACAGGGAGTCACAACTTCCGCTAAATGGTGCAAATTCCGGCGGGGGTATTTTTGCACCGACCATCAGGTACAATGATGGTAAATTCTATATGATAACCACCAATATCAACCTTGGAAGGAATTTCATGGTGACGACGGATGATCCTTCCCGAGGATGGTCAGACCCGATATGGCTGGAACAGGGAGGCATCGATCCTTCGCTTTATTTCGAAGATGGAAAGTGCTATTTCGTGAGCAATCCTGACGATGGGATAGTTCTATGTGAAATCAATCCTGAAACCGGAGAACAGCTTACGCCTTCCGTATGTATATGGAACGGAACAGGTGGAAGGTATCCGGAAGGACCTCATATCTATAAAAAGGACGGCTGGTACTATCTTCTTATCTCTGAAGGAGGTACGGAATATGCCCACAGGGTGACAATTGCAAGAAGCAGGAAAATTTACGGGCCATATCAGGGAAATCCTGCAAATCCGATACTTACCCACATGGACCAGATTACACAGACAAGTCCGATTCAGGGAACTGGTCATGCAGATTTTGTTGAAGCATCAGACGGTTCATGGTGGATGGTATGCCTGGCATTCAGGCCTCAGGATGGTACTCATCATTTGCTGGGGCGTGAGACTTTTCTTGCTCCGGTGCGTTGGGATGAGAATGCATGGCCGGTAGTTAATGCAAACGGGACGATTTCCCTTGAAATGGATGTTCCTACCTTGCCACAGACTGCTCCTGCGGAAAGGAATGTAAGGACAGACTTCGGTGTCACGAAACTTGGTCCGGAATGGATGTTCTTGCAGAATCCACGTCAGGAGGATTATGTGTTTACAGGTGAGTCGTTGAGGCTTATGGCAAGACCGGAGGATTTGGACCAGACGGCTGTCAGCCCTACATTCGTCGGTCGAAGGCAAGAGCATATTGAGTTCATATCCACCGTTTCCCTGTCTTTGAAAAATGCCGGATTATCTGATGAAGCAGGTATTTCCCTCTATAGGGAGAATACTTCCCATTATGATTTTTTCATCAGGCAGGAGGTCGGCAAATCCCAAAGCATAGTTCTCCGTTATCGTCTCGGGAATATGTCTCATATCGAGAAGGTAGTGCCTTTGAAATCCAAAAATGTCCTACTCAGAATCAGGGCAAATCGTGAATATTATTTCTTTGACTATTCTGCTGACGGAGGTCATGTCTGGAACTGTGCAGGTCAAATGAACTGCCGGTATCTCAGCTCTGAAACCGTTGGCGGCTTCACCGGTATGGTCATAGGACTGTATGCCTCTTCCGCTTCTGCAAACTCAAACTCCTACGGTGAATTCAACTGGTTCGATTACGAGAATAACTTATAGAATAGCATTCTGACCGTCCATCTTTGCATCATCCTGTCATTCCGGGGCCCGGAGGGCGTAGTCGTGAAATCTGTTGAACGATAATTCTTATTCAAGATTTCACCACGCGCTTTCCGACTGCCGTCGGCTGCTTGCTGCAAAAGTCCTCTGGACTGTTTGCTGACCGCTCACGAGGTCGAAATGACAAGGTGTCATTTCGAGCGAATCAGTTGGCCAAACAATACTGTAATTTCGAGCGGAGCCCGAAGGGCGCAGTCGAGAAATCTTTAAATCAGAGATTCAA
>JBJFDE010000395.1:0-4203 GCA_051889855.1 Candidatus Cryptobacteroides sp.
ATGAGAAATCCTTTTGTGACAAATGGTTATGCCGGTGCAGAATATTTCTGCGACAGGGTGACTGAGACGGCAGATCTGAGGAGTCTGCTCAGAAATGAAAACAATATAGCATTGATATCACCGAGGAGACTCGGCAAGACTGAGTTGATTAACCACGTCTTCGATTGTGATGAATTCAGGAACGACTATTATTGTTTTCTGGTGGATGTTTATGCTTCCAAATCTTTAAGCGATTTTGTCAATCTGCTGGGGAAAGCTGTTCTGGATGCATTGAAGCCAAAAGGAAAGGCGGTTTGGGAGGCATTCCTCTCTGCGGTCAATTCTCTGCGTGCTGAAATATCCTTCGATATTAACGGTCAGCCGAGCTGGAGTGTAGGACTTGGTGAGATTAGAAATCCGGCGGCTACATTGGACGAGATTTTTACTTACCTCCAGAATGCGGACAAACCCTGCATTGTGGCTATTGATGAGTTTCAGCAGATTGCCAGATATCCTGAGTCAACTGTCGAGGCTACTATTCGGACATACGTTCAGAAAACCACCAATGCCCATTTCATCTTCTCGGGAAGTCAGCGGCACTTGATGAACGGGATGTTCACCTCTCCGTCAAGACCATTCTACCAAAGTGTGACAATAATCAATCTCCAGCCTCTCTCGCTTGACAAGTACACTGATTTCGCCGTGGAAAAGTTCGAGCAGAATGGAAAAGAACTGGACCCTGAAGTGGTCGCTGCCCTATATGAGCGGTTCGACGGGGTGACAAGTTACATTCACCGGGTACTCAATATCCTGTTCTCCAAAACGGATGAAGGTGGCAGATGCGGTGTCGGTATGATTGAGGAAGCAGTGGATTTCATAGTGAGGCTGTCATCGGACAGCTATGAGTCCCTGTTGTATCAAATGCCGGTAAAACAAAGAGATTTGCTTCTTGCAATTGCTTCTGAACGGAAAGCCAGGCAGATCAAGGGCGGAAAGTTCGTAAAGAAATATTCCCTTCTATCTACCAGCAGCGTAAGCGCAGCCCTCAAGGGCCTTCTCGACAAGGATTTCCTGACAGAGGATAAGGGCGTGTATTCTCTATATGACAAGTTCTTTGTCCTCTGGCTCGAAAAGAAAGGCCTGATTGCGAAGCCTATTGCTTGATCCTGAAGTAGTCCAGCAGGGCCTTGGAATTGTCCTGGGCTGTCATCCCACTCCTTGTTTACCAATTCGGAAGCACTTGCTGTCAAAAGACCATAATCTTTTTGAGCCAGAGACGGAGGACAGGGTCGCCGATTATTATCCCGTTTCCGCTGAGTTCAATCAATTCTTTTCCTATGAGTGCATTCTTGAGACGCGGTATGTTGGAAGGGACCCCAGATTGTATTTTTCCCTGACGTTCGCCTCTCCGAAACCGGAATGAATTCCGTCTACAACAGCGCGAAGGAAATTCATCTGATATCCGGACAATGACTTCGTCTGTTCAATGAATGCTATCGAGTTCTGCGAAATCAGGTCTTCTATTCCATTGTCAATGTCTTCGCTGCTGACTTTTCCTGACGAGAGGAGCATTACTGAATACGAAAGTTGCTGAACGTAGGATGCCTGATACTCAACTGATTCGCATATCTGCTTTATTTCGGGTTCTTCTATTGTCAAGCCATTGGCTTTGAACCTGTCCCGAATGTATGGGGCCCATTCTTCCAATGGAATCGGAGCAATATTCGGGATGTCTCCGAATTTGTAAAACGGATAACTCTTCTTTTGAAACAGATTGATCATCATATGCATCCGGCTCCCATAAAGGCAGTAGTGCACGTTTTTCTGATTCTGCCAGAAAGTCCTCAGCCTCTTCTGCACATTGAGCGAGTCCGGAAATTCCCCGATTTGCTGGAACTCGTCGATGCAGATTATTATCTCGCAATGCTTCCTTTCCGCAATGATTTGCGGAAGTCTCAAGACTTCTTCCGGGGAATGAGTTTTCGGTGTGATGCCAAGCGATATTGAATATTCCGACACTGCATCTGGTGACAATGAAATCTTCGGTGTCAGTCTTTCAATGAATCCTTTCGCCAATTCTTTCAGTTCGTCAATCCCTGACGAGGTCTGTCTGAGCAACTCGCTGGAAAACAGGTTGAGGAACTCATATTCCGAACGGCAG
Organism: Candidatus Cryptobacteroides sp.; assembly: GCA_051889855.1. Classification (GTDB taxonomy): domain Bacteria; phylum Bacteroidota; class Bacteroidia; order Bacteroidales; family UBA932; genus Cryptobacteroides. Next base: position 2,141 of record JBJFDE010000395.1, read on the forward strand.
GCGAATATGTCCATACGGACGACAATGGTCTTCTCACTCGAACACAATCCGGCAACTTTGTTCACCAATGATGTCTTTCCCCATCTCCTTGGAGCAAGGATAATGGTATTGACACCGAAATAGAAATTATTCGACAGCCGTGAAATTTCTTTCTCCCTGCCAATGAAATGGGCATCGTCCACTGGAACACCGAATACGAAAGGTCTGTTCATATCTCATTGTTTTTCGCAAAGATAGGACATTTTTGCGAATGCACAAACTTGTGTTACACAACTTTGTGTTTCACAAGTTTGTGCATTGAGGAAACCAGACAAAATAGCACGGCTATTTTCACCGATGGCCGTTGGAAATGCAAACGGTGCAGGAAATGGGGCTTTCTAAACCCTTAGGACCTCGCGAGGGCCTCTAGAAACCATAGAACTTTTTGCCAGAAACCAACTTTCTTCGGTGTAATGCCGTCGAGATCGGCTTGCGTATGTATTAATTCGAGTAAAGAATCTAGTTTTGAATTGTAGTCAATATCAAGTTTGAGAGGACTGGCTTTTGTTTCGATGCGCAATATAAATAAGGACATGAGTCCTTTAAGGCTAATGGCTACTTTAGCCCAGTTGATGATATTTCTCCTGTTTTGATTAAGTCTATCTTCATAACACGTAGACAAGAATTCATTTATCGCAGTTTTATTTTTTCGGCATTCCTCAATTTGCACCTCAATCTCAGATATTATCCGCTGTGCATATCTATGCCCAATCTCAATTATACTTTCACTGTCAAGTGAATCTACTGATTGCATGGTGACAAGTTGATTTACAACTGATTCGAAACCAGCTCCGCTAATCAGGCATATTTTATAGTAGTCATCATAATCACGTGTGGTAGCCGGCATAATACTTTTATCGACTGAGTACCAAGCAAGGTCCAGAAGTGCAATTGCATGTTCTTTCAGCTTAAAACTGTTATCCCAAGACTTGTATTTCGTATCTTTAAGATATGAGCCGAAAAGAGTCACATCAAGATTCCCGTCGTACCTTATTTTCGAGTGGGTATATCCATCAAGATATAATTGTTCCCTGAGCATTGATTCCGTGTCATCTGGCTCAAACACATCAATGTCTCCCATAATATCTTGCCTTGAAAAGGCGATTTTATCTTTTTTGATGTAATTTACCAAAATGTCCCAGCCATAAGGTAATTCCACCTCGTAAACATCATCCGGAGATATGTGGAATTTCTTAGGAGAGATCTTGAAAACCCGATACTTATTGATGCATTCAGGGCCAAGTGTAGTTTGTATTCTTCCGAGACTTCTGAAAACGAATATTGCTCCTGAACTATCTGGCAATAAGCCGTTTTGTATAACGTCACCTGCATTTTCATATTTCACAAGGTAGTAGAAAGGATAGTCATTCTCGATATATTCCGTAACAGAAAGAGTCTGTGCCGGCAATTCTTTGCAGACCTCTTGCAGTGCGCCGTTGTCAATTTTTGCCTTTGCTCTTTTGCCTTTTTTCTTTGCTGTGTTTTTCAGGTTCTGCAGACATTGGTTGAAACATCTGTAATAGTCTTGTGTGTTCATAATCGAGATGTTGCTTTAATGTTATATTTGTTCAAATCAAATCCGTTCTCAAAGAAAATTTGATCAATTCGTTGGAAGTCAATGGCCTCTCCAAGACAGCCGGCAATCTCCACGATAATCTGGTAGGTGTACATGATTTCACGTGGCATCAGAGTCGGGACGTGTCGCCGATAATCTTCCCTGTCGTATGGGTGTTGTGGGGAAGAGGACAGTTCGAAATCAAGGAGTTCCAATGCCCAAGTGTAGTTCTGGGTTGAGATAGCGTTGTGGAGAACATTGTTCTCATGCATAATGCGCAGGTTGCTTATGAGGATTTCGGCCGCAGTTTCGTGGTATTGTCCTTTATCCGAGAATTCTCTATGTGGAGATATCCATTTGGAGGCTTCATTGAGTATAAGGTCTTTCCCCATTACAGCGGCATCTGAGATTCGGTATGGACATTCGACAGAGTATTGAAGCAAAATCGGATGAATTGTAGTTCCGTTTA
>JBJFDE010000396.1:0-15438 GCA_051889855.1 Candidatus Cryptobacteroides sp.
AATTTGGATATAAACAAACAAGATATGACTTCAAAGGAAATCAGAAAAGCCTTCCTTGACTTTTTCGAGTCAAAAGGCCACCATGTAGTGCCATCGGCTCCGATGGTAGTGAAGAACGACCCTACGCTTATGTTCACCAATGCCGGAATGAACCAGTTCAAAGATTGGTTCCTGGGCAACAGCGCTCCGAAGTGGAACAGAGTGTGCGACAGTCAGAAGTGCCTCAGGGTCAGCGGCAAACACAATGACCTCGAAGAGGTGGGACGCGACACCTACCACCACACCATGTTCGAGATGCTCGGCAACTGGAGTTTCGGTGACTATTTCAAGAAAGAGGCAATCGACTGGGCATGGGAACTGCTCACCGATGTTTACAAGATTGACAAGGACAGGCTCTATGCAACCGTGTTCGAGGGTTATGAACCGGATGGCACAAGCCTCGACACCGAGGCTATGGAGGCCTGGAAAAAACACCTCCCTGAGGACAGGATCCTGCTGGGCAACAAACATGACAATTTCTGGGAAATGGGAGATACCGGTCCTTGCGGTCCTTGCTCGGAAATCCACATCGACCTTCGCAGCGACGAAGAAAGAGCTGCAGTTCCGGGAGCATCGCTCGTGAACAAGGACAATCCTCTTGTGATTGAAATCTGGAACAATGTCTTCATGCAGTACAACCGCAAGGCAAACGGCGAACTTGAACTCCTTCCGAACAAGAACGTGGACACAGGAATGGGCTTCGAGCGTCTCTGCATGGCACTCCAGGGCAAGAAATCGAACTATGACACAGACGTATTCACCGGAATGATTGCAAAGATCGAGGAACTTTCGGGACACAAATACGGAGTGAACGAGAAAGAGGACATCGCGATGAGGGTGATTGCAGACCACATCCGTGCAATCAGTTTCTCGATCGCTGACGGCCAGCTTCCTTCCAATGTGAAGGCAGGCTATGTCATCAGGCGAATCCTCCGCCGTGCTGTCCGTTACGGTTACACCTTCCTCGGATTCAATGAGCCTTTCCTTTGCCGTCTGGTGAGCCAGCTGGTGGATGACATGGGCGAATTCTATCCTGAGATAGCAAAACAGCAGACACTCATCGAGAGGGTCATCAAGGAAGAGGAAATGGCCTTCCTCCGCACTCTTGACAGAGGTATCCGCCTGATGGACAACATCATGGCAAAATCTGCCGAAACCAAGGTAATATCCGGAGAAGACGCATTCGTGCTCTATGACACATTCGGCTTCCCTATCGACCTTTCTGAGCTCATAGCTTCGGAAAACGGCTATACCATAGACATAGAAGGCTTCAACGTTGAACTCCAGAAACAGAAGGAAAGGGCCCGCAACGCCACTGCCATAGAATCGGGAGACTGGGTAGAATTCACCCACTGTGAGAATATCGAATTCCTCGGATACGATTGTACTGACATCGAAGGTGTCCAGCTTACCCGCCACCGCACTGTCAAGGCAAAGAACAAAACCATGTATCAGCTTGTGTTTGAACGCACTCCGTTCTATGGAGAAATGGGTGGACAGGTCGGTGACACCGGTTATATCGAGTCTGAAAGCGGAGAGAAAATCAACATCATCAATACAATCAAGGAAAACAACCTTACCATCCATGTTGCAGAAAGGATTCCTTCAGACTGCACAGAAAGTTTCAGCCTGCATGTCAACAAGCAGAGAAGAATCTGCATTGAGAACAACCACACTGCAACCCACCTTCTGCATCAGGCTCTCAGGGAGATTCTCGGAACACATGTCGAGCAGAAAGGCTCCTATGTTTGTGACAAGTATTTCCGCTTCGACTTCTCTCATTTCGAGAAGATGACCAACGAGCAGATCGACCTCGTGGAAAACAGGGTGAATGAGCTTATCCGTTCAAATTACCCTCTTGACGAGATGCGCGGCGCCACCATGGAGCAGGCTCAGCATATGGGTGCCATGGCTCTCTTCGGTGAAAAATACGGTGACAAGGTGCGCGTGGTGCGTTTCGGAGATTCATGCGAGCTTTGTGGAGGATGCCATGCAGCCGCTACCGGACAGATAGGTTTCTTCAAGATTGTCAGTGAAAGTGCAATCGCTGCAGGCGTGCGCCGTATCGAAGCAACAACCGGTTTGGGAGCAGAGCTCATCGTTGATGAGATGGAAACGACCCTCAGGGCCGTTAAAGCCTTCTTCAACAATGCCCCTGACCTCGCCGGAGCAATCAGGAAGATGATTGAGGAAAACGACGGCTACAAGAAGCAGATGGAGCAGGTACTCAAGGAAAAGAGCGAGACCATGAAAAACTACCTCAAGACTGCAGGTAAGGAAATCAATGGAGTCAATGTCGTTTCAATTGACACGCCTTGCGATCCAGTCATGCTCAAGAACGCCGCATTCCTTCTCCAGAAAGAAGCTGAGAATCTGGCAGTTGCAGCAGCATTTGAGGTTGAGGGCAAGCCTCAGCTCCTTCTCATGTACTCAGCTGACCTTGTAAAAGCCGGACACAATGCCGGAGCTGATGTACGTGAAGCAGCCAAGCTCATCCTCGGTGGAGGCGGCGGACAGCCTGGCCTTGCAACAGCCGGAGGAAAGAATGCCGAAGGCCTTCAGGCAGCTCTTGCAAAAATGATCGAACTTGCGACAAAATAAAGCTGACTGCTCAAGCTGATGAAGAAACTGGACAAGTTCATACTGAAGTCATTCATAGGACCGTTCATCGCGATCCTGCTGGTCGTCGTATTCATACTGATGATGCAGTTCTTGTGGCTGTACATTGACGAACTTGTCGGCAAAGGCTTGAGTTTCAAGGTAATAGTAGAATTTTTGGGCTGGGGCAGCGCGACATTGCTGCCTCTGTCCCTTCCACTTGCCACCCTGCTCGCCTCGATGATGACTCTGGGAACCCTCGGAGAAAACAACGAACTCCTGGCAATCAAGGCGGCGGGTATCTCACTCACCAGGATATTGACTCCGCTCTGCATCGTATCATTTGGCATCAGCGTCGGAGCCTTTTTCATATCAAACGACCTCATACCGGTAGCCTACAACAAGATTTATACTCTGCGTGACGACATCGGCAGGACAAAGGAAGAAATCAAGATTCCTACAGGCACCTTCTACAACGGTATCGAGGGTTATATCCTCAGGGTTGACGAGCGCGACGACAAGACAGGAATGATGCACGGCGTGATGGTTTACAACCACACAGGAAACAAGGGAAACACCAGCATCACCATTGCAGATTCCGCAATCATGAAGATGTCCAGGGACAAGGATTATCTTTCATTCGTCCTGTACAACGGAAGCAATTATGAGGAAACCAACACAAAGAAATACAGAGATACGACTCTCCAGCTTCAGAAGATTGATTTCCATAGGCAGGAGATGATTATTCCTCTGAAGAACTATGCTTTTGAGAAATCTGACTCCGTGAGATATGATGACGAGGTCAATTCGATGAACCTCAAGCAATTATATCATGGTCAGGATTCCATAGGACGTCTTGATTCCAGCGCAAGGGCAAGCAATATTGTTTCTATCATGAACAATCGTGTCCTCCGCTACAGCAACCAGCTCGACACGGCTCAGGTGAAAATTGAGTCCAGAGTGGGTTTTGAAAACGAGGAATTGAACCAGTGGAAGAATCTCGACCAGGAGATTGCAGCCCTTGAAAAGGCCAAGTCAAATGCCGAAGAATTGCAGATGACCCTTATGAACTATTCAAGGGACAGATTCCATTATACATTCACCCTCAGGAGGATAGACATCGGAATTCTCAAGAAGTTCGCCCTGTCCATCGCATGCTTCATCTTCTTTTTCATCGGAGCCCCTCTCGGTGCTCTTATCAGGAAGGGAGGACTTGGAACTCCGGCGATTATTTCGGTGCTCTTCTTCGTCCTTTATTGGGTTGTGGACATTTCAGGAACAAAATTGGCCAGGGACGGAGCCGTCGATCCGTTCACGGGAGTGTTCATTTCCAGCTATGTGCTCTTCCCTCTCGGCATGTTCCTGAGCTGGAAGGCAATCAATGATTCTTCAATTTTCAGCATGGATTCGTTCAAGAACGGATTCAGGAAAGTAAAAACTAAAGTCATGGGATTTTTCAAGAAGACCAGAATCGTATATATGGGTACTCCGGAGTTTGCTGTTGCACCTCTGGATGCGCTCATCCGCAACGGATTTGAAGTTGTCGGAGTAGTTACTGTTGCAGACAAGGCGAGCGGACGTGGACTTAAAGTCAATGAAAGTGCAGTCAAGAAATATGCTGTCGAACATGGAATTCCTGTGCTTCAGCCTGTTTCATTAAAGGACCCGGAGTTCCTTGATGCCCTCAAGTCATGGAAGCCGGACCTTTTCGTTGTCGTGGCCTTCAGGATGCTTCCCAAGGTTGTATGGGAGATTCCTAAGCTCGGTACTTTCAACCTTCATGCGGCCCTTCTTCCTCAGTACAGGGGTGCCGCCCCTATCAACTGGGCTGTGATCAACGGTGAAAAAGCCACCGGAGTCACTACTTTCATGATTGATGACGGAATGGATACCGGAAACATCATGATGAGGGAGCAGTGCCTTATCGGACCGGACGAGACTGTGGGCGAAGTCCATGACAAGCTCATGGAAATGGGATCCGCACTTGTTGTCCAGACAGTGGAGGCTATTTTGGAAAATAATGTCGAGATGAGGGTCCAGAAGAGTTTCATCCAGGGATCCGAGGTGCTCAAGCCGGCTCCTAAGATTACAAGGGAGCTCTGTCACATCGACTGGAACGGACGTACAAAGCATATCTATAATCTCATCAGAGGTTTGAGCCCTTATCCGGCAGCTTTCACAGAACTGGTCAAGGATGACAAGGTACAGCAACTCAAGATTTACAGGGCATCCAAGGTCGAGGGTGAACAACTGAAGGCAATGCTTGCCGAATGCGGAAAAGCAAGCGCTCAGGCCGGTGAGATTCTTTCTGACGGAAAGAATTTCCTTGCCTTTGCCACTGCAGACGGAGCTGTCAACGTGACCGAACTTCAGGTTTCAGGCAAGAAGAGAATGCCTGTAAAGGATTTCCTCCTCGGATTCCGCGAGCCTCAGACATGGGCGACGACAAAAGGCACGTCATCAAATATAACAGGACACCATGCATAAGAATGTTGTCATAGTCTGCAACGGGCAGTTTCCACGCAGTGAGTATCCGAGATACATTCTTCGGAGTGCCGATTATGTGATATGCTGCGATGGTGCTCTGTCCAAATATTTGAGGAACATGGTAGCCGTATTCGGAGCCGAGAGGCTTCCGGACCTTGTTGTCGGGGACATGGATTCGCTTTCACCTGCCTTGAAGAAGAAATATGCCGACATCATCGTTCAGGTGGATGAACAGGATGACAACGACATGACCAAGGCTTTCAGATGGGTGATGGAGAATCTCGATGACGTGGAATCCGTCACAATACTCGCAGGCACGGGCTTGAGGGAGGACCACACAATAGGGAACATTTCACTTTTGATGGAATATACCAGAATGTTCGACCTTGGGTCGAAAAGGGTGGAGATGGTTACGGACAACGGTACTATTTTCGCAGTCACCGACACGTTTGAAATGGAGTGCGGTATCGGAAGAAAGGTGTCTATATTCAGCCCGGACAACAGTCTCAGAATCAAATCCACAGGCCTTCAGTGGAAAACTGACGATGTCGTTTTTGACAATTGGTGGAAGGCTACTCTGAACATCGCTTGCGAAGACACGGTCAAACTCGAATTCAGCAAGCCTTCAATGGCTTTGATCATGATTAATTAATACACTTAAGACACAATATATATGAGCACATCAGGATATTTTCCGGCAGTTGAGGATATTATCAAAGCCTCCAACACTCTTGCAGAAATACTTGAACCTACGCCATTCCAACTGAATGACCATTTGTCACAGACGTATGACGCACATGTCCACCTGAAGAGAGAAGACCTGCAGATGGTACGTTCGTACAAAATCAGGGGTGCTTACAACAAGATTCGTTCAATCGCTCCTGAGAATCTCGTGAACGGCATCGTCTGCGCCAGCGCAGGAAACCATGCACAGGGAGTAGCATTCTCATGCAATAAGCTGAAAATCAAAGGATCGATTTATATGCCCACCACAACTCCCCGCCAGAAAATCAACCAGGTGAGGATGTTCGGAAAGGAATATGTTGAAATAGTTCTGACGGGAGATACATTTGATGCGGCAAACAAGGCGGCAATCGAATATGCCAGGGAAAGCAACAAGACTTTCATCCCTCCTTTCGACGACAAGAAAATCATTGAGGGACAGGGAACAATAGGATATGAGATTCTGCAGCAGTCGAAGGAGCCGCTTGATTTCGTTTTCGTGCCGATCGGTGGTGGCGGACTTGCCTCCGGAGTGGGAGCATATATCAAAAGGATGTCACCTTCTACCAAGGTCATAGGTGTGGAGCCTGCGGGTGCAGCCTGCATGAAGACTGCCATAGAGAAGGGAGAAGTAGTTGAGCTTGAGCACATTGACAAGTTTGTTGACGGTGCGGCGGTAAAGAAGGCCGGAATGCTTACCTATGAGATCTGCAAGGAAGTCCTTGATGACATCATCCTTGTACCGGAAGGAGCCGTATGTACCAGCATCATAGACATGTATAATAAGAATGCTATCGTAGTCGAGCCTGCGGGTGCGCTTTCAGTGGCCGCTCTCCGCTTCTATGCAGACCAGATAAGGGGCAAGAGAGTGGCATGCATCGTCAGCGGAAGCAACAACGATATCATCAGAATGGAAGAGATTCGAGAAAAATCTCTGCTGTATGAAGGCCTGAAGCATTATTTCATCGTCAACTTCCCGCAAAAATCCGGAGTAATCCTCTCCTTCATCAGAGACATTGTCGGACCTGATGCCGATCTGGTTCACTTCCAGTACATCAAGAAGACCAACAAGGACTTCGGTCCCGCTCTGGTCGGAATAGAAGTGACTGACAGATGTGTAGTCGAAGATATTACTAATAGAATGGCTGAACACAACCTCTCATTCGAGTATATAAACGAAAATAACAAACTATTTGAAATCCTTATCTGATTATGAGCACAGTAGATTTTAACAACCTCTCGTTTGCTTACGTCAAGACAAACACCATCCTTTACACCCGTTATGCAGACGGCAAATGGTCTGAAATTGAAAGCCGTACCGACGACAATATCAGCCTCAATGCCTTTGTAGGAGCACTCCACTATGGTATCCAGTGTTTCGAAGGCTTGAAAGCATTCAGGGGCAAAGATGGAAAGGTCCGCATTTTCAGGCCTGATGAAAATGCGAAGAGGCTACAGCGTTCCGCAGCCTATCTGGGTATTCCGGCACCATCGGAAGAAATGTTCATCGAGATGTGCAAAAGAATTGTCAGAGAGAATATTGACTTCCTTCCTCCTTATGGAAACAATGCTTCCATGTACATCCGTCCGATTCTGTTCGGTTCGAATCCTCAGCTCGGAGTGAAATCCTCTACGGAATGTACCTTCCTCATGCTTTGTTCTCCTGTGGGAGCATATACCGGAGGTGCACTTGAGGCAATCGATGTTGTCATTGCGAGAGATTATGACAGGGCTGCGCCAAACGGCAGCGGCGCCTACAAGGTAGGCGGCAACTATGCCTGCTCCCTCCTCTCCCTCAACAAGGCCGTGAAGCTCGGATACAAGGCTGTACTGTATCTGGATCCGACTACACGCACCCTCATCGACGAATACAATTCATCCAACTTCTTCGGAATCAAAGGCAATTCATACATAACCCCGCTTTCCGACAGCATTCTTCCTTCCATCACCAACAAGTCGCTTGAGGTGGCAGCAGCAGAACTCGGCATGACTGTGGAGAGAAGGCCTGTTCCTGTTGAGGAGCTCGGAAGCTTCGAAGAGGTCGGTGAGTGCGGTACTGCAGTGGTAATCACTCCGGTTCACAAGATTGTGGACAAACCTTCGCTTGAATCAGACCAGGAGACCGTATATACTTATGGAGATGGCCTCTGCGGTCCTAAGAGCCTCGCACTGTACAAATACATCACTTCAATCCAGTATGGAGAAAGCCCTGACAAACATGGCTGGACCATCGAGGTTGAAGAGTAAGCAACTTAAAATGAAATTTGTAAAGACACATAAAGACCCGCAGTCATCTGCGCGTTGCGGCATCATCACCACTGACCACGGCACGATTCAGACCCCTATTTTCATGCCTGTGGGCACAGTCGGTTCGGTGAAGGGAATATACCACCGTGACCTGAAAGATGACATAAATGCGGAAATCATACTCGGAAACACTTATCATCTATATCTCCGTCCCGGCCTTGACATCCTCAAGGCCGCAGGCGGATTGCACAAATTCGAATCCTGGGACAGGCCCATCCTTACCGACAGCGGCGGATTCCAGGTATTCTCGCTCAGCCCCATCAGGAAGCTGACCCCGGAAGGATGCATATTCCGTTCGCATATTGACGGATCCAAGCATATTTTTACTCCGGAAAACAATGTTGATACTCAAAGGATCATAGGCGCAGACATCATCATGGCCCTGGACGAATGTTGTCCCGGTGACGCCACTTATGACTATGCGAAAAAATCACTGGAGCTTACTAAATCATGGCTGGAAAGATGTATAAGGCACTTTGACCAGACAGAGCCTTTGTACGGCTATTCTCAAACCCTCTTCCCTATTGTTCAGGGATGTGTTTATCCCGACCTGAGAATCCAGGCAGTAGAGCATGCCGCTTCATTTGACAGGGAGGGTTATGCAATCGGCGGACTTGCCGTGGGCGAGCCTACCGAAAAGATGTATGAGATGCTTGAGGTGGTGGATCCAGTGCTGCCTCAGGACAAGCCACGATACCTCATGGGAGTCGGTACGCCGGCAAATATTATTGAGGGCATTGCCCGCGGTGTGGATATGTTCGACTGTGTGATGCCAACCCGCAACGGACGTAACGGTATGTTGTTCACCTGGGACGGTATCATGAACATGAAAAACAGGAAATGGGCTGATGATTTCTCCCCACTTGACCCTAAGGGAACTTCGTTCGTTGACCACACCTATACCAAGGCTTATCTGAGGCACCTGTTTGTCTCAGGTGAGATTTTCGCGGGTCAGATTGCCAGCGAGCACAATCTGGCTTTCTATCTTGATCTGGTCCGTCAGGCACGCAAACACATCCAGGCAGGCGATTTCAAGGCGTGGAAAGATGCCGTTGTACCAAAACTCACAAGCAGACTTTAGGAGGATGGGAGATGATTGATTTCAGACCGAAAAAACTTGATGTATATATTGTCAGGAAGTTCATCACGACTTTCTTCATCGCCCTTCTGCTGATTATCGGTATTGTCATAATATTCGACATCAGTGAGAAAATTGATGATTTCGTGAACAAGGAGGCACCGCTGAAAGCCATCATTTTTGACTACTACCTCAACTTCGTGCCATATTTCATGAACATGTTCAGTCCCCTGTTCGTGTTCATAACCGTCATATTCTTCACTTCGAAAATGGCGGCGGACTCTGAAATAATCGCCATTCTATCCTGCGGAATCAGTTTCCACAGAATGATGGTTCCGTATATTTTCTCAGCCACGCTCATTGCCGGCTTGTCTCTGTGCCTGAATCTTTTCGTCATCCCGGATGCAAACTTGAAAAGGCTTGAATTCGAGAACCAGTACATCAAGACAAGGTTCAAGAGTGTGGGCAGAAACGTGCATTACCAGATTTCTCCGGGTGAGTTCGTATATGCGGAATCATTCAGTTCATGGAACAAGACAGCCTACAAATTCACTCTTGAGAGAATCGAGGACAACAAACTGGTGTCGAAACTCTCGGCTGAAACAGCCTTCTTCGATGAAAAGACAGGCAAATGGGTGCTGAAGAAATATTTTATCAGAGACTATAATGCAGACCTTACGGACAATATCCGCAGCGGCAAACAGCTTGACAACACACTTGCTCTGACTGTAAATGATTTTTACATGACAGAGAAGACGGTTGAGACACTTGACTACAAGAAGCTCAATGAATTGATTGAAACGCAGAGGATGAGGGGTGATGCAAATGTCAAGTTCGCACTTATAGAAAAGCATACGCGTTTCGCCCTGCCTTTCTCGGCATTCATCCTCACCATCATGGGTGTGTCGCTGTCTTCAAAGAAAAGAAGGGGCGGCATCGGATGGAATATCGGTATCGGCATTGCGCTGGCATTCACTTATATACTCTTCCTCAGATTCAGCCAGATGTTCGTCCATACCGGGGTGCTGCCGCCTGGAATTGCCCTTTGGGTGCCGAACATCCTGTATGCAATCATCACGGCATTCCTTTACAAAATTGCACCTAAATAAAAACTGAGGTCCACAATTGCGGGACTTGCGAAGAAATACAAAAACACTAAAATATGGGAAAATCAATCAGATTCAGGCTCATAGTGATGAACGTCATCCAATGGGCAGTGTGGGGAGCCTACCTCACATCTTTGGGAAGTTATCTTGCTTCCGTAGGACTTGCTACCAGAATAGGTATCTTCTATGCAATGCAGGGCATCGTTTCCATCTTCATGCCTACACTAATGGGAATCGTTGCCGACAAATGGGTTCCTGCCCAGCGTCTGCTCGGTTTCTGCCACGGTATAGCAGGAGTTGCAATGATTGCGGCTGCCTTCTACGGCATGACTGCCGGAAGCAGTGTTTCATTTGCGGCTCTATTCAGCATATATGCAATAAGCGTGGCCTTCTACATGCCTACAATTGCTCTTTCCAATTCTGTTGCATACACAATTCTTGAGAAGAATGGCTATGACACAGTCAAGGATTTCCCTCCTATCAGGGTGTTCGGAACCATCGGTTTCATCTGTGCAATGCTTTTCGTAAACTTCATGAAAGACGGCAACGGTGTGGCATTCCAATATTCATACAACCAGTTGCTGGTGTCCGGAATCTGCGGTCTTGTCATGCTCCTTTACTGCTTCACTCTTCCAAACTGCCCTTGCAGCAAGAATGCTGAAGGAAATGTGAGTCTTGCAGAGCGTTTCGGCTTCAATGCGTTCTCACTTTTCAAGGACAGGAACATGGCTGTATTCTTCATTTTCTCCATGTTTCTCGGAGTTGCACTGCAGATTACAAACGGATTTGCAAATCCATACATTACTCACTTCACCGAGGTTCCTGAGTTTGCTCAGACTTGGGGAGCACGCAATGCAAATGCCCTGATTTCCATTTCTCAGGTTTCAGAGACCCTTGGTATCCTGCTCATTCCTGTTGCAATGAAATTCTTTGGAATCAAGAAGGTCATGCTCATCTCGATGTTCGCATGGGTGCTTCGTTTCGGCCTTTTCGGAGCAGGTGACACAGGAAGCGGAATCTGGATGCTTATCCTTTCTATGATTGTCTATGGAGTGGCCTTCGATTTCTTCAACATTTCAGGATCACTTTACGTGAATATGAGGACCACGGAGAAGATTCAGAACAGTGCACAGGGTCTTTTCATGCTCATGACCAACGGTATCGGAGCAACTACAGGTACTCTTTGTGCACAGGCTGTCGTAAACCATTTTGTTTACAATGCTGCCCAGCCGGACTGGAACACTGCCTGGTATATCTTCGCCGGCTATGCTCTCGTCATAGCGGTGCTTTTCATCTTCCTCTTCAAAGACCCTAAGGGAGATATGAGCAAAATCGCTTAATGTCAGACAGATATAAAGGGGCTGACTAAAAAGTCACCATATTGTCATTTCGACTAAGCGAAGCGCGTGGAGAAATCTATATAAAATTGATATTCAACAGATATCTCGACTCCGCACTCTGTGCTTCGCTCGATATAACAGACATTTTAGTCAGCCTCTATTGGTTTTTTCGAAGCTCTTCGACATATCTCCAAATGCGCCCGAGTTCCCCAGGAATATTGATATTCTGAGGACATTTAGGCCGGCATTTGTTGCAACTTATGCACCGGTCAGCCTGGCGTAACTTTGGAACAGAGCGGTCATAACTAATAAGATATGCCCGACGTGCGTTCCTGTATTCTTTAGTGCCGACATCCTCGTTGATGTATCCTTCATTCAGGCATTTGTTGTAGTGCTGGAAGATTCCCGGGATGTCTATGCCATAAGGGCAAGGCATGCAGTAGTCGCAATGGGTGCACCTCACAAACGGGAATTTGTTCATCAGACCGGCTACATCCTGAAGGAAATCCTGTTCCGATTCTGTCAGTTCCACCAAAGGAGAATATGTATTCAGATTGTCCTGAAGATGCTCCATATAAGTCATTCCACTCAACACAGTCAGCACTCCCTTGCATGATCCTGCAAACCTGAATGCCCAACTGGCATTGCTTGCTGCAGGTGCTTTTCCCTTCAGCATATCCACGATGAAATCAGGCAGGTTGGCCAGCCTTCCTCCCAGAAGCGGTTCCATGATGATGGCAGGTATATCTCGTCTGACAAGTTCGCTGTAAAGGTATTCCGCCTCAGTATTCCTTCCCTGAGGATGCTTCCAGTCCATATAATTGAGCTGTATCTGTACAAAGTCCCAATGATACTTTTCATGGAGTTCCATAAGGGCATCAAAGCATGCTTTGTCTCCATGAAAAGAGAAACCGAGGTTCCTGATACGGCCCTCCTCCCTTTCCTTCATCAGGAAATCAATCATGCCATTATCTACGAACCTCTCATTGAATTTGTCCATTCCTCCCCCACCTATAGAATGGAGAAGATAATAGTCAAGATAATCCACCTGCAGACTCTTGAAAGAGGTATGGTACATTTCCATTGCTGCCTCTCTTGACGAGTCATTGAAGTTGGAAAGCTTGGTTGCTATGAAATAACTGTCGCGGGGATGCCTTGAAAGAGCCAGACCTGTAGCCCTTTCACATTCTCCCGCAAGATACATCGGTGCTGCATCGAAATAGTTGACACCGTGTTCAATTGCATAATCTACAAGCCTGTTGACCTGTTCCTGGTCAATTACTTCTTTATCGTCAACCTTGGTCATCGGCCATCTCATGCATCCGTAGCCAAGAATGCTGACCTTGTCACCTGAATTGTGATTGGTCCTGTATGTCATCTCTCCGCCCCCGAGTGCAGTCGCAGTGCCTGCATCCGCGACACATCCTCCGACAAGGCTTGTGGCGGCCACTGCCGCAACTGCTGACGAACTTGTCTTGATAAATTCCCTTCTGCTGATATTCTTGCTCATAGTATTGCCGATTATAAGGTTTGGTGAACTTCATGTCCTTCAACATGGATTGCAGAGACAGGACTCGCCGGACAAAGGTTCTCACATGCTCCGCATCCGATGCATTTCTGCTCATTTACAGAAGGAATCCTTGGCGATTTCGGATTCTGAGGGTCGGACAGAACCATTTTTATCGCTCCTGCAGGGCAGTGTTTGGCGCAGTTGCCACAGTGTACGGAATCAGTATTAACGACACAATGGCTGTAGTCCACTACCGCATGGCCGATTTGCACTGACGACTTCTCCTCAGGGCTGATTTCCAAAATGGCACCTGCAGGGCAGACCTGCGAGCATGCCGTACACTCCGGTCTGCAATAGCCCTTTTCATACGACATTTCAGGATGCATGAATCTTGTCAGGTCAGACGACGGCCTGAGAACATTGTTCGGGCATGTGCTCACACAAAGCTGGCATGAAGTGCAATGATCAGTGAAATGCTTGATACTCACTGCTCCCGCAGGTACAAGAGGGGTAGTCCTCCGTGCAGGCTTATGAGTTCTTTCCGGAGCGAGACGCTCTTTCAGCGACTTTTCCTGTGCCTGTAGGGCAGATGCTCCGAGTATTGCAGCTCCTGCAAGAAAGGCTCTTCTGCCAGTGTCTGCCGTCTTGTTTTCCGCTTTCTCTTCCTTGCCAGCCTGAGGTGTATTCTGCTTTTTCCCATAGCGAAGCCTGTACTGGATGGCTCCTTCATTGCATGTGCTGATACAGTCCATGCAGCTTACGCATCTGCTGGTATCTATCACATGATTCTGCATGTCAATGCAAGAACATTTGCACTGTCTTCCGCACAGACCACATCCATGGCATTTCGATTTGTCAATGCCCGGAGCAAGCAGGCTGAATCTTGAGAAGAAACCCAGAATCGTGCCGACCGGACAAATATTGTTGCACCATGTCCTGCCTCCTCTCCATGCAAGTACGAAAAGAAGAATGAACATGGCTGCTGAGGCAATGAATGCAGGAAGGCTTCTTATCCACACCTCCTTCGAATAGAATGCATAGCTGTCAAATCTTTCTGCCACCCAGGCCAGCATGTTGTTGCCCAAACCATATACCGGAGCGAACAGGTTCTGTGCAATCTTGCCATACACACTGTACGGAGCAAGAAAACCTGATATTGCAGAGACTCCGAATGCCAATGTGACAAAGAAAATGACCAGCATGCCGTAACGAAGCCACTTATGCTCCTTCACATATTTGAAGCGGAAGCGGTCTTTCTTCTTCATCTTTCCTCTGGTCCATGAAATTATGTCCTGCATCACTCCCAAAGGGCAGATTACAGAGCAGTACACCCTTCCAAAAACAAGGGTCAGGAGAATAAGGAGGGCTACAATCACCACATTCAGCGAGAGTGCAGCCGGCAAAAATTGAATCTTGGCCATCCAACCCAGATAAGAATGGAGGGCTCCCGTTACATCCAGAAATAGCAATGTGATTGAGGTAAAGAACACAAAAGCCAGAGCTACCCTGATGATTCTCAAGTAATTAGTTTTCTTCTGCTTCATATTTGTCAAGAGCTTTTTTCATCAACTCACGTCCGATTTCAGCAATTTCGCTTGCCTTGGCATAGTCGGATATATCACCATAGGCATCGAACGGCATCTTGACCAGGACATCCGGTTTATACATGCTGATGGAATGCTCAGAATTGACATGATTCATCAGGGAGAATGTCCTCGAGAGGATGCTGTAATAGTTGTCACCTATATCTATGGATTCAACTCGTCTGGCATCTGAAGAAATCTTGTCCGCAAGGACCTTGAACCCCTGCTGTCCGGCAAGTATGACCTTGTCCTTGAACGTCATGTTGCCGTTCTTCCTGATTGATGCCATCACTGAACGGGTCTGCTCATCCATCTGTTTCTGGTGCTCCAGCAATTCCTCTTTGGAACGTGCTTCTTCAATGAGCATACTCCTTATGCCCTCGACATCCACATCATTCACATCGAAGGCAACCAGGATATCGTGCCCGTTCCTGTCGACTCTGTTCAGAGGTATTGAGTTGACTATTCCACCGTCTATCAATGTCCTGTATCCATATTTGACAGGCCTGAACAGAGAAGGGATTGATATGGATGCCCTTATGGCATCGAAAAGGTCTCCTTCGTCAAAAATGACTTCTTCTCCTGTATAAAGGTCGGTCGCGATTGCCCTGAATGGAATGCGCAAATCCTCTATCTGGACGTCAGGAACTATTTCCTTTATGGCCTC
>JBJFDE010000397.1:0-4194 GCA_051889855.1 Candidatus Cryptobacteroides sp.
ATGAAAGGAAAATAGTTAAGAAGACAATACAGAATACTAAACTGGCCGACTATTTTGATTTCGACCCCTTTTACGAGTATGCAACCATTAAAAAATCGAAATAATTATGAACAAAGCAAAATTCGGTGGCGTACCGCCCAAAACGCAGAATCTCCCCAATGGGAAATATAGGGTGTATCTAAACCCGGTGATGACGAAAGAGATAAATACTATCGTGCAGATGGACAGCGATGAAGTAATTGTCGAGGAGTTTGATTCATACATCTGCGATGAGTTGGATTTGCAGGATGTGCCGACCTATGAGAGCATTGTCGATGCCCTCATAAGAACAAAATACACGATATCTGGCGAGTTAGCTATAATTAGACAGAGAGAGTCTAAGCCTGAGGAGTTCGCCGCATACAATATTTTTGCGGAAAGCTGTAAGGCAATTGCGAAAGAATGGGATAATCGATAAAAGCCAAAAAGAGATATGGATTGGACCAATATAATTGTAGCAATCATTACCTCCGGAGCATTTGTAGGCATTTTTACCATTCGCGAAACCAAGACAAAGATGATGCTCGACAATGGTAATAAGATTAATGAACAATGGGCCGCTTTTGCTTCAAAAGAGGAAGAAAGACGAAAGGAGTTGAAGGATGATTTAGATACAAAAGATCGGAAAATTGACAAGCTCTATTCAGAGATAACGGTGTTAAGGGACAAGAACGACAAGCTGGCATCGCGAGTGGCCTTCCTGACCGCTTATCGGTGCAAAAAGGTAAACTGCATTGACAGGGAGCCGCCGTTCGGAACTAACGTCAAAGATAAGGAGGCGGATGATGGCAGACTTTAACAAATTCGCTCCGCATCTCCTGCAGCTGGAGGGTGGCTATGTCTGGCATCCTGAAGATAAAGGAGGCCCTACCAATAAAGGTATTACATTAAGGACCTACAGGCAGTATTGCGGTCAGGACAGGACAATTGCAGACCTTAAGGAAATGAGCTTTGGCACCTGGAGCAAAATCATGAAAGACCAATACTGGGACAAGTGCCGTGCAGACGAAATCACAAATCAGTCGGTTGCAGAGATTGTAGTTGACTGGTGCATCAACTCCGGGCCTGTCGGCCTCCGCAAAGTGCAGGAAATGCTATCTCTGAAGCCTGACGGAATCGTAGGACCAAAGACACTTGTGGCCATAAATGGCGCCAACCCTCAGGAACTCTTCGGGCGCATCAAGGCAGCTCGCAAACAGTACTTTGTTGACATCGTCAAGCGCTCGCCCGGGCAGAAGGCATTTATGTCGGGGTGGATGAATAGAATTAACTCATTTATATTTGAATAGTTATGAAGCGCATTGTCATCATAGCAGTACTAATCCTTCTAATGAGTTCATGCTCGACACTGCGGGAAATAAGTACCGATGTTCGGATGGATTCCTTATATTTATATAGGGAGAGAGTAGACAGTATATATGTGCGTGACAGTATCTTTATCCGCGAAAAGGGAGATACTGTCTATAAGTTTGTTGAGCGGTGGCGCTATCGCGATAGAGTCATTCATGACACTATCTTTAGTTCAAAGGTTGACTCCACATATGTGGACCGCGTCACCGTTCAGGAAGTTGCCAAGCCTCTTCCTTGGTGGCAAAAATCATTGATGTATGCTGGGGCTGCGGCAATCATAATGTTCGCTATCTTCGTCCTAATTAAATTTTTGTAATTATTTTTTGAAAAAGTATCACAAATTCAAAAATAATTTATATCTTTGCATCAACAAACAATTAGAACGTGAGACACACGATAAACTGTATTAAAATTATGACACGATTTGCAATTTTCAATTCTGAAAACTGGTTCCTCTCAAATTACGACGGAAGGCGTAAAGAATTTCGTGGAATTTCTTCACAAGAATTTAATAAGGCAAAGTCACGCCATAATAGCAGACACGCATTTTCATCAAAGGAGCATGATTTCGTGGCAAAAGCAGCATGGAGAAGAGAGGTGATTGCTTTTTTTGCAAGTATTCCATTTGAATTTGAGGGGGACGGATTCGACGATTATAGCAGATTTCAGCGTCCAAGCAGCAACGGTGTAGGCTATGTATCTGTATGCCCTGGCGAGAGGGGGAATAACTATTACGTTGATGATCCTATTCTCGTCAAATATCTGACAACAAAGTTTCATAAGCATAACAACAAATGAGATATGAATTTACTTGCGACACTTCTCAAAGCGGGAGGTGTCGCGTTTGCGACACTAAATGGCTCATGTCCTGCGAATTTGAACATCACAGATTCAATGATACCCTCGAGATTACCGATTATGGACAGTTACCGTCAGATCCGCAAAAAGTTGCGACAGCCATGAGAGAACTCGGCGATTGGCTCAGCACCCATCATTATTCCGAAATTTTCCCTGAGCCTGTTTATGAGCTCAAGTTGTCTGATGATGATTCAGAGCTTCACATTATCAGGCATAAAGAACCATTTATGGATGCTGTTTTCCATACAGACGACATGGCCAAGATTAGTGATGCCTTGAAAAAGGCATCCGAGTTTGTTAGGAAAAGAATATTAAAATGAAAGGAAAAAGAGGAGGAGCAAGAGTTGGAGCGGGACGCCCGGCTGCTTGCGATAATGTTGTACATGTAAGTTATAGGATAAGCGCATCTGCCAAAAACAGAATAAAAGCCTTCCAAACTACCATGGGCATTTCAGTAGCATCGCTCATTGATAAGATGCTTGATTGTTACGAAAAAAAATAACCCCGGCCTCCGGGCCGGGTAATAATGCAAGCGCACATGCGCATGCGGCCATATAAAATATCAATAAAAAGAATAACCGCAATCCCCCCCCCGGACCCCCAATTTTCAAAAAAAATGTCCGAAATTAAGGATGAGGCTCGCCAAATTTTCGAATTTCCTCGCTGGCCTTATTTGTTTTGCCAACATATATTGAGGTGATTGCAAGGCTGCTGTGGTCTGCCTGCTGCTGGACGAAGGATACGGGTATGCCAGAAGCGATCATGTTGGTAATACCTGTATCCTTCAGGCTATAGAATTGTACCTCCGAGTCGAAATTGCATCCGGGCCTTACGACCTGGCCCCAGTAGTCAGAGATTTTCTGGCTCCAAATTCTCTCTTTGCCAGGGGTGAAATCTTTTCCCGAAAACAGGTAGTAATCCCCATTTTTAAGATTAACTTTTGCAAGTCTTTTCATGAGTTGATCTGGAATGGTCCTAAATGAAGTATTATCATTCTTGGCGATATCCTCGCTGATTCTCACAGTGTGTCTTGAAATGTCGATATCTTTGCACTTTAGCATTGAAATCTCTTTCGGTCGAATCAAACAATAGTAGCAAAGCAGACATATCAACAAATAGTTGCTGTTCTCCGTCTCGAGAAATGCAATAAGCCTTGAGAGCTCGTCATCAGTTAGCACGCGCCTTTTTTTCTTTGTAAGTTTCTTTGATTTCCTTTTAATGCCCTCGAACGGATTGATATCTATGTGAGATCGCTCCTTCATCCAGTTGAACATGATGATGAAGAACCTGAGGTAATTGTTGTAAGTCTGGGCACAATGCAAGATTTCAATATCCTCCATAAATTTAATTGCAACAGCTGGAGTGATTGATGATATTGGTGTAGAATCATTAACACCGCGTTCAGACAGCCATTCCTTGAATATTTTAACAAAGGATTTGTAGCATCTTATCGTATGGAACTCTGATTCTTTTTCTTTTGCCCGGAGGAAGTTGTCCATGACCTTATATGCGCTGTTGTGACCGTATATTCCTGATTTTTCAAGCATTGGATTCCAACCAAGCGCAAGATGCTCATTTATCTGGCCGACGATAATATTTGCCTCTTTTCTTCGGGCGGCAATTGAGTCACCTCTATTGAATTTTATTCTTTGCCTTTTCAGCTTCCGAGAATCCGGAGCTTTCACATAGAAATCAATGTACCAGATTTTGCCCTCATGGAGTTTTGCAGGCTTGTAGTCTTTGAAGATGATGGGTTTGAAAATTGACATTTTTTTTTCTTTGCAAAACGCCGCAAGGGCATCATGCAAAGAGGTACAACTTTGTCCCGATTCCGTCCCGGCTTGGGACGAAAATCCTTGTAAATCATTGAAATTCTTTGAGTTACAAGTTTCTGGTTGAGATACCAAGATTCGAACTTGGACAGACAGAACCAAAATCTGTAGTGCT
>JBJFDE010000398.1:0-4188 GCA_051889855.1 Candidatus Cryptobacteroides sp.
ACTCGAAAAAGATTCGGGTTGAGTTCTCTTTGGAAGATATGGATATGTCCGAATTTCAGGATGGGGCAACCTATCCGCAGATTAAGGAGTATGTTTTGGAGCATACCGGGTTAAAGGTGTCCAACCTCTATATCTCACAGATTAAACGGAAATGTGGGATTGAGGTAGGCAAAAACTATAATCTGCCGAAATCCGAAGATTCCAGACAACCCCAGTGTCCGCCGGAAAAAGAAAAAGCAATCCGAGAAGCGTTTGGCTATTTTGGGTTAATCTAACTTCTATAAGCGTTTTCTTGCAAAAAGAAAGTTTAAGTAAAAAGAGCCTAAGCACTATCCTAATTGGTGGTGGCTCAGGCTCTTTTTTCATCTATGTGCGTTATCGTAGGCTTCCTGTATTTCTTTCGGCAAATGGTTGGGAAGAAGTTCTCTAACCTTTTCGTCCGTTCCATCCATGATTGCCTGTTCGTAAAACCAACACTTGAATTTCAACATATCCAGTACTTTATTCAAATGTTCAATTTCTGTTTCCACGGCGGCTTTCTGTTTATCAAACAATTCCTTGCGCTGTGGTAAGGTTGACGATCCCTCCACGCACCAATCCATATACTGTTTGATGTCCTTGATCTCCAAACCGGATTTTTTCAGGCACTCGATCATCCGTAGTCTTTCTAACTCCTGTTCGGAAAACTTACGAATACCGGAATCTCTCTCCATTCCGGGAAAAGCCCCTGCTTGTCATAATATCGTAAAGTGGAGATCGGCAATCCGAACATCTCCGATACCTGTCCTATCGTATACATATAATATCCTCACAAAATATTTACAATTATTTTTGCAAAACCTATTGACCTAAAGTTAGGTTTAGGTACTATCGTTATAGTAGCAGGAATGCGAAACAATTGCAATAGCAATAAGGATAGATTGGAGGATTTATTTTATGGCAATTAAACAGACAGCCGGACGGGATGCTTTAGGTGATTTTGCTCCAAAGTTTGCTCAGTTAAATGATGATGTTCTGTTCGGTGAAGTATGGAACAGAGAGGATAAACTGTCCTTGCGTGACCGATCCCTTGTGACGGTGACGGCACTCATGGCTCAGGGAATCACGGATACTTCTTTTCGGCATCATTTGGAAAATGCCAAGAAAAACGGCATTGCCAGAGATGAGATTGCTGAAATTCTGACCCACGCTGCTTTTTATTGCGGCTGGCCCAAGGCATGGGCAGCCTTTCGGATGGCGAAAGAAGTATGGTGTGAAAACGCAAATACTGACGAGGCAATGGCAAAACACGCTGCCTCCATGTTGTTCCCGATTGGGAATTCAAACGATGGCTTTTCTAAATATTTCAGCGGGAAAAGCTTCCTCGCCCCTGTTTCTAAAGAACAGGTAGGTATTTTCAATGTAACTTTCGAGCCGGGATGCCGTAACAACTGGCATATTCATCACGCCAAAAGCGGTGGTGGTCAGATTTTGATCTGTGTTGCCGGACGAGGATACTATCAGGAATGGGGCAAAGATGCCGCCAGAATACTGCCCGGAGATGTGATCAACATTCCGGCTGGTGTCAAGCATTGGCATGGTGCAGCAGAAAATAGCTGGTTTTCTCATCTGGCCGTAGAAGTCCCAGGTGAGGAAACAACGAACGAGTGGCTGGAAACAGTGTCTGATGCAGATTATGACAAGGCAGTAAATCATAACTGAATAATGAAGGAGCATTTTATTATGAGTAAAAAAGTTTTGATTTTATCGGGCAGTCCACGAAAGAATGGTAACTCTGACATTCTCTGTGACGAGTTTGCAAGAGGGGCAACAGAAGTTGGTCACGGGGTTGAAAAAGTCCGTGTGGCAGAAAAGAACATCCACCCTTGCATTGCCTGTTATCATTGCCGGGACAATGGCGGCGAGTGTGTATTCAAGGACGATATGGCAGAGGTTTTGCAGAAGATAATCGATGCGGATGTATTGGTGCTGGCAAGCCCCGTGTATTTCTACTCCATTGATGCACAACTGAAAGCGGTCATTGACCGCACCGTTGCAAAGTGGTTGGAAGTGAAGAACAAGGAATTCTATTACATCATTACCATGGCAGACGAAGAAGCGACATCTGCCGAAACTACGCTGGCTTGTTTCCGTGGTTATGCCGACTGCGTGGATGGTGCGGTGGAAAAGGGAGTAATCATTGGCGGCGGTGCTTATGAAAAAGGTGAAATCAAAGGACATCCTGCCATGGCACAGGCTTATCAAATGGGAAAATCTATTTAATATACAGGAGGAATTTCAATGAACTATATTACATTATCCAACGGTGTGAAAATGCCCCAGCTCGGCTATGGTGTGTATCAGGTCACAAAGGACGAGTGTGAACGCTGTGTCAGCGATGCTTTGAAAGTTGGTTATCGTCTCATCGACACCGCCCAAAGCTATTTCAACGAGGAAGAGGTGGGCAATGCCATTGCCAAAAGCGGTATTCCCAGAGAGGAAATCTTCCTGACCACCAAGGTTTGGATCGAGCATTACGGCTATGAAGAGGCCAAGGCTTCGGTTTTGGAGTCTATGCGGAAATTGCAGGTGGATTATCTGGATCTGTGTCTGCTTCATCAGCCCTTTGGCGATTCCTATGGTGCATATCGTGCCTTAGAGGATCTGTATGACGAGGGCAAGATCCGTGCCATCGGTATTTCCAACTTCTATGTGGACCGCATGATCGACTTTGCCTCTTTCCAACACATCAAGCCCATGGTTAATCAGGTGGAAATTCATCCCCACAATCAGCAGATCGAAGCAAAGGTTTGGCACGACAAATACGGCGTGCAGATGGAGGCGTGGGCACCCTTTGGCGAAGGCAGAGGCGGTATGTTTGAACTGCCGGAACTGAAAGCCATTGCCCAAAAGTATAGCAAGACCGTTGCACAGGTCATTCTTCGTTGGCATTTGCAGCGTGGGATTGTGGTGATCCCGAAGTCCACCCATATCGAGCGCATGAAAGAAAACTTCAATGTATTTGACTTCATCCTTTCCGAGGAAGATATGACCGCCATTGCCGCCATTGACAAAAAGCAGAGTAGCTTCTTCTCACACACCGACCCGAATATGGTAGAGTGGTTCGCAAAAATGGTGGAAGAACGCAAAAACCAGCACAACTGCACCAAAGACAAAAAGAACTGGTAAAGGAGTTTTGATAATGAGAAAGAATTTTGGAGCAAAGCCGATTTATATCCTCAACCGGTATTTATCATCGGCTCATATGACGAAAACGGAACACCCGATGCAATGAACGCCGCATGGGGCGGTATCAGCGAAAGTAATGAGATTTCCATGTGTCTGAGTGCCGGGCACAAAACGGTAAAGAATATCCTCGCAAAAGGCGCTTTTACCGTTAGCATGGCGACAGCAGACACTGTTGTGCCTTGCGACTATGTGGGCTTGGTTTCCGGCAATGATGTTGTAAACAAACTGGAAAAGGCAGGCTTCCACACGGCAAAGAGTGAATATGTGGATGCACCTATTATCGAAGAGCTTCCGATGGCGGTGGAATGCAAGCTCATCAGCTATGATCCTGAAACTTGCCGCATAGTCGGCGAAATCGTCAATGTCTGTGCGGATGACAGCATTTTGACCGATGGAAAGATTGATCCGATGAAGCTGCGCCCTATCACCTATGATGGCATGAATCATGCCTATTACGTGTTGGGCGAAAAAGTAGGAAACGCCTTTAAAGACGGTGCAAAATTGAAGTAATCGAACAGCGGCGGTAAGGATTAAACTCCCTATCGCCGCTATGATTTGCTCTCAACCGGTTTTGTACTGTGTTACCGTTTTCGAATATTTCTCTGGATTACCATTCAAAATAAGGCTGTCAAATTCCAACGGGGCATTGCAAATCAGATAGTCTCAGATCGTTCCTCCAATATGTACCCATAATGATAAGCAACATCCTTACTATCCTCAGCCATTTTTTATAAACTCATCAATCAAATAATATAGCATTACTGTTCGAATGGAATTATTATATCTTTTTGCAAGTCCTCATTCTTGCAGTACAGCAGATATGAAATTGCTGCTTTTGCGTATTTATTTGACTTGATTATGTCCCAATCAGCCAGCTTTATGATTTCTGATGTTTTTGCTTCAAAATCCAGAACCAATTCGCCCCATTCGCCGTCGTAGTCTACCTGATATTCGTAGATT
>JBJFDE010000399.1:0-15308 GCA_051889855.1 Candidatus Cryptobacteroides sp.
CCCTGGACCCCAACATTAAGAGTGTCGTGCTCTACCAACTGAGCTAAGGAAGCTTATGTAAGAACTTTGTGATCCGTTTGGGGCTCGAACCCAAGACCCCAACATTAAAAGTGTTGTGCTCTACCAACTGAGCTAACGAATCAATCCATATCCCTTCCGAACTGTCTCCGAGGAGGCTCTTTCGTTTTGGGATTGCAAAGATAGGCATTTTTTAATACACTGCAAATTTTTTTCTCGATTTTTTCGAAAAAATAATGCATTTTCCACAACAATACGGCATAGTAAGCCTACCTGCGCCCTCTCTTGAAGAAAAACGATTTCTGTTCCTTCTTTCTTTCGATATTTCTCTCCACAAAAACTTTCTTCATATTTTTAGGGTCGAGTCCGGTATAGAACATCACTGACGAAGTAGTCATTGGAGTTGGTGTAAAATCCTGCACCTGGTCCATGTACAGTCCCTGCAGGGCAGGACGGCGGGAAAGGGCCTGCATCTGTTTCATGCCACATCCCGGATGGCCCGAAATGAAATATGGCACAAGTTCACAGTTCTTGTTGCTTGAGCGCACTATGGTATCGAACTCCAGCCTCAACCTCTCGAAGAGTTTGAAAGACGGCTTGGCCATCAGTTTCAAGACCTCATCCTCAGTATGCTCCGGAGCCACTTTCAACCTGCCGGAAGTGTGGTTGAGAATCAACTCCCGGAGATATGGGTATGAACTCTCATCCACATAGCCTTTCTCATCAAGGAACAAATCATACCTGATGCCGCTGCCGATATATGCATGCCTTACACCCTTCACCGCGGCTATCTGGTCATAGAGTTTGAGCAGACGCTCATGCGAACGGTCCATATTCTTGCAAGGGGACGGGAACAGACAGGATTTCCGCTTGCAGACAGAGCAAAGGGACTGGTCACGCCCCTTCATTCCATACATGTTCGCAGTCGGAGCCCCGACATCTGAGATATTGCCGGCAAATCCAGGCAATGAAGTCATCTTAACGATCTCATCAATTATGGATTTCTCGCTCCTGGACTGGATGAACTTTCCCTGATGGGCGGCGATGGTACAGAAGTTACATCCTCCGAAACAGCCCCTGTGGGTATTGACCGAGAACTTTATCATCTCAAAGGCCGGAATATGCTTTCCCTTATATCTCGGATGTGGCAATTTAGTGAACGGAAGGTCCCAGAATGAATCCATTTCAGCCTCCGTAGCAGGCGGATAAGGAGGGTTTATCTGGACATATCCCTCTCCGCAAGGCTCAACCAGGACCGGTGCATGGAGCATGTTCGCGCATGTCTCAATTACATGGAAGTTCTCAGCAAACGCTACCTTATCCTTGCAGCATCTCTCGAATGAATTGAGATAGACGGCATCCTTGAGTTTGCACCGTCCGTCCATGCGGAAGCCGATCTGATTGATTTTCCTTATGTCCGAGACATTCCTGCCGGCCTCAATGGCACGGGTAAGTTCCAGCATAGGCCTCTCCCCCATCCCGTAGCACAGAAAATCGGCTCCGCTGTCAACAAGCACGGACGGTTTCAGACAGTCCTGCCAGTAATCATAATGGGTAAACCTCCTGAGAGAGGCTTCGATTCCCCCGATCACCACCGGCACTTCCGGCCATATTTTCTTCAGAATCCGGGTATATACCGTCACAGCGTAGTCCGGTCGCTGGCCGGCTCGTCCCTCGGGAGTATAGGCATCGTCGCTGCGAAGTCGCTTGGCTGCCGTATAATGATTTACCATTGAATCCATGGCGCCGGCATTTACCCCGAAATACAATCTCGGTGCCCCCAACTTCCGGAAATCCCTGAGATCGTCCCTCCAATTGGGCTGGGGAACGACGGCCACGCGATAGCCATATTTCTGTAACCATCTTGCTATCACCGCCGTACCGAAAGATGGATGGTCGATGAAAGCATCCCCACTGAAAAGGATGACATCAATATAATCCCACCCCAGAGCCTTGACTTCCTTCAGGGAAGTCGGTATCATATATGTTGATTCTTCCATAATATCGGATTTCATTCGACAAAAATAGTTAAAAAAACACCGTCCCTGTTGCTCAATTCAAAAAAATGTTCTACACTTGCACACAGTTTCCCAACCGAGAAAATTAAACTATAGAATAAACGAGTGACAGATATGGTAACAACACCAAAGAGGAGAGCGGTGGTCAGCTATGAAAACATGTCAGAGGAGTTGGCAGCCGCATTTGCAGAGAAATATCCTAAAGGATTCAATGATTATTTACCGGACTTGATGAAGTATGACAAACCGGACGGGACTTGTTTCTATGCCGTGACTGTCGAAATACCCGACGCGATCTACCTTGTCAAGATAAAAATCAAAACCGATGATGCCGAGGACATTGAACGCTGGCTCAACGGCGATGATGATGCTGATGACGGAGAGGGAGGAAGCAATGAAGGAGAGAGCTTGCCGGACGACAATATCGCTCAATACTCCAACGGAGATGACGATCCCGGCGATGGCGACTAATCAAGTCAATATCAGGATTTATCAAAAAGACCGACCTTTGGGGGCCGGTCTTTTTTGCATATAGGAGCTATTTGCTACATTCTTTCCGGAAGAGTGATGCCGAGGATTGCCATGGCTTTTGAAAGCACTTTTGCAATGTTTTCGACAAGGACAAGACGCAATGTAAGGACTGCCTTGTTCTCCTCGCGGAGGATAGGGGTATCGTGGTAATACTGGTTGAATTCCTTGGCCAGCTCGTATGCATAATTGGCAATCAGTGCAGGTGAGAAGGCAGCTCCCGCTTCTGCAATTTTTGAAGGGAATGTGTTCAGTATCTTGATGATACGGATTTCCTTCGGTGTAAGTTCCACCTCTGCTGTCACATCTGCCGCACTATGCGGAATGCCCTGCTCATCAGCCTTGCGGAGGATTGACTTGATCCTTGCATGGGTGTACTGGATGAACGGGCCTGTATTACCGTTGAAATCGATGGATTCCTTCGGGTCGAAAAGCATGGTCTTCTTCGGATCCACCTTGAGTATGAAGTATTTAAGTGCGCCAAGGCTGATCATACGGAACAGGGCATCCTGCTCTTCTTCACTGAGATTGTCAATCTTGCCGAGCTCCATTGAAGTTTCCTTTGCCGTGTCATACATTGAAGCAAGCAAATCGTCCGCATCAACGACCGTACCCTCACGGGATTTCATCTTTCCTTCAGGAAGTTCCACCATACCATAGGAAAGGTGGTAGATGCTGTCAGCCCAGCTGAAGCCAAGTTTGCCAAGAATGAGCTTAAGTACCTGAAAATGATAATTCTGCTCATTGCCGACCACATAAATATGTTCGTCAAGATTGTATTCCTTGAAACGCTGTTCGGCTGTACCGAGGTCCTGAGTCATATATACGGATGTTCCGTCTCCACGGAGAAGCAGTTTGCGGTCAAGACCGTCTGCCGTGAGGTCACACCATACTGAGCCATCTTCCTGACGCTCGAAAATGCCTTCATCAAGTCCCTTCTGGACAAGCGCTTTGCCGAAAAGATAGGTCTGAGACTCGTAATATGTCCTGTCAAAGTTGATTCCGAGGTCCTTGTAGGTCTTGTCAAATCCTTCGTAAACCCATCCGTTCATGGTCTTCCAAAGCTCAACTACTTCAGGATCGCCCTGTTCCCATTTGAAAAGCATCTGCTGGGCAGCCTTGAGTGAAGGAGCATTCTTCTCTGCCTCCTCCTTTTCCATCCCTCCTGCAACGAGCTCGTCAACTTCCTTCTTGTAGAGGTTGTTGAATGCTACATAATAGTCGCCCACGAGGTGGTCGCCTTTCTTTCCTGATGACTGAGGAGTCTCTCCGTTTCCGAGGACTTTCCAGGCATACATGGATTTGCAGATATGGATTCCTCTGTCATTCACAAGATTGACTTTCATCACCTTATGGCCGTTCACCTCGAGAAGTTTCGCCACAGACCATCCGAGGAGGTTGTTTCGGATATGACCAAGGTGAAGAGGTTTGTTGGTGTTCGGAGATGAATATTCCACCATGATTGTCTTTCCTGTGGATGGAAGCTGGCCAAAATCCTCTGACGAAGCTATTTCTGCAAACAGTCCGTTCCACCAGGCTGAAGAGAATGAAATGTTCAGAAAGCCTTTTACAGAATTGTAAGAGGCTATTTCCGGACAATTTGTCTTAAGATACTCTCCTATTGCATTTCCTGTGTTCTCAGGAGAACTCTTTGATATTTTCAAAAGCGGGAATACTACGAGAGTGTAGTCGCCTTCGAATTCTTTTCTTGTGACCTGAACCTGAAGTGTTGCAGGGTCGATTTGAACGCCGTAAAGCGCCTGAATTGCTTCAGACGCTTTCGCTATGATGAATGTTTCGGGTGTCATTATCCTAAATAGCTTTTCAAAAGTTTGCTCCTTGAATTGTTCTTGAGTTTGCGGATTGCTTTCTCCTTGATCTGGCGTACACGCTCGCGGGTAAGGCCGAAACGCTCTCCGATCTCTTCCAGTGTCATCTCTTGGCAGCCGATGCCGAAGAAGGACTTTATGATTTCACGCTCGCGGGTTGCAAGTGTAGAAAGTGCCCTTTCAATCTCCTTGTTGAGCGACTCGTTCACCAGACCTCGGTCAGCGCTCGGAGAGTCGTTGTTGACAAGCACGTCAAGCAGGCTGTTATCCTCGCCTTCAACGAAAGGAGCATCCACTGACACATGCCTTCCTGAAACTCGCAGAGTATCCGAAATCTTGTCCTTCGGCACATCTATCATCTCTGACAGCTCCTCGCTTGAAGGCATTCTCTCGTTCTCCTGCTCGAATTTCTGGAGAGCCTTGTTTATCTTGTTAAGGGAACCCACCTGGTTCAGAGGAAGGCGTACGATGCGGGACTGCTCTGCCAGAGCCTGAAGAATGGACTGTCTGATCCACCATACGGCGTATGAAATGAATTTGAAGCCCCTCGTCTCATCGAATTTCTCCGCGGCCTTGATAAGTCCGAGATTTCCTTCATTGATAAGGTCCGGAAGGCTGAGTCCCTGATTCTGATACTGTTTCGCAACAGAAACCACGAATCTGAGGTTTGCTCTGGTGAGTTTTTCGAGAGCTGCCTGGTCACCCTTGCGGATGCGCTGGGCAAGCTCTACTTCTTCCTCCACCGTGATGAGTTCCTCCCTGCCGATTTCCTGAAGGTATTTGTCAAGTGAGGCACTCTCACGGTTGGTGATGGATTTAGTAATTTTTAGTTGTCTCATGCGTTTTATAATGTTTCAAAATATCCGTTGTTAACGAAACAGGTTGAAACAAAGTCACAAACTATATTCCGAATGCAAAGTAACCTGTGCGTCCGGATGCCGTGACTCCTTCTATGAAGACAGCCCTCTTCGAAGCCTTGGCAATTTCAATGATTTCCTCAGGCGACTTGACCGGCTTGTCATTCACATACAGGATGATGAATCCTTCCGAAGCACCTGACTCACGCATCTTGCCGGGTCCGAGTTCTACGATTTCCACACCCTGTTTCAATCCGTATTTCTTGAGAGTTTCCTTCGGAGCAGTCCTGATTGATGCTCCATAGAAAGCAACCGAACCATCGTCAGCTACAGCTCCGTTCTCGCGCTCAGTTCCCTGGAATGTAACTTCGAAAACTTTCTCTTTTCCATCCCTGATGACAGTAAGCTGAGCCTTGTCTCCCGGAGAGAATCTGCTGACAATTTCCTGAACTGATGCGCCGTCAGTAACCTTCAGGGAATCAATGGCAACGAGCACATCACCCTTCTTGATACCGGCCTTGTCAGCTGCTCCTTTTTCAGAAACCTCCACTATATATACGCCATTTACGGAAGAAAGTTTCATTTCTTTCGCAATTTTATCATCCACAGGCTGCATTGTGATGCCCAAAAGTGCACGTTTTACACTGCCGAAGTCCATCAGGTCATATACGATTTTCTTGACTATATTGGATGGAACGGCGAATGAATATCCGGCGTAAGATCCTGTCTGTGATATGATTGCAGTGTTGATTCCTACCAAGTTCCCTGCCTTGTCCACAAGTGCGCCGCCACTGTTTCCCGGGTTGACGGCGGCATCTGTCTGAATGAATGACTCGATTTTGAATTCACCGGTATAATTAGGCATTGAACGTCCTTTGGCACTGACGATTCCGGCTGTGATGGTGGAGCGGAGGTCGTACGGGCTTCCGATTGCAATCACCCACTCGCCGAGCCTGAGCTTGCTGGAGTCTCCGAACGGAATAATCGGAAGGCCGGAAGCATCGATTTTGAGAAGAGCCACATCTGTTGCAGGATCGGTACCGACGAGAGTAGCATCGTAGGTCTGGTTGTTATTCAGGGTCACCTCGATTTTGGTGGCTCCGTCGATGACATGGTTGTTGGTGACGATATATCCGTCTTCGCGGATGATGACTCCGGATCCGCTGCCGACCCTCTCCCTCTGCTGCTGTCCTCCGTCAGGATATCCGAAGAAAAAGTCTAATATTGAATTAGGAGTCTGACGTGCTGTCTGGGTGGATGTCACTTTGACATAAACGACAGCATCAACTGCCGATTCGGCAGCATAAGTAAAATCGGGCCAGTTGTCCTGTGCCAGATTGACAGTCCTGTAACTTGCCCCGTCAGGTGATATCTGAACAGTCTGTGACTGACTGTTGTCCGTGGTCTTTACCACTGCGAATGCTGTAAGGCCTCCGACAAATGCGGAAAGCAATACTGTTAGAATACCTTTTTTCATATTGTTGTACTTTAAATTATTGCTTTGGTGTCCTTTCATTCTGATTTCTCCATCCGCTGCGCTGAGTCATGAGAACATGTAAACCATCAGATGAAAGCCGGGCGGAAAATTCCAAAAAATATGCCATTGCACTTTGATATCTTGTATCCCATTTTTCCAATATTTTCGATTTACCGGGCCATTTGCATCTTTTTTGGCACTTTTCATTCGAATTAGGATTGCCATGTACGGTATTTTTATTAATTTTGTTGACTTGATACGGCAATATCCTGCCATCTTCGACTAAGACGGGATACGGCAGTAAATTTGGAAATAAATATACTACAATATGAAACTGATTATTTCAAGTTCAGAACTCCTGAGAGGAGTAATGGCAGTATCCAAGGCGATTCCTGCCAAGTCACCGCTCCCGATTCTTGAGAACTTCCTTTTTGACCTCAAGGGCAATGTGCTGGAGCTTACGGCATCTGATACAGAACTTACTCTCCGCACCCAGATTGAGGTGGAGAGTACATCTGAAGAAGGCAAGATTGCCGTTCCTGCCAAGCATCTGATGGATTTGCTGAAGGAACTTCCTGACCAGCCGCTTACCATCAACACTACAAGCGACAGTTCATTCGAATGCAGCTGGGCAAGCGGAGCTTCAACTCTTCCATATTTCCCTGCCGAGGATTATCCTGAAATCACCGGTACCGATGAGACTGCCGTGGTAATAGAATTCCCTGCCCAGAGCCTTGTAGAAGGTATTGCCAGCACCATCTATGCCACTGCCGACGACGAAATACGTCCGGCAATGAACGGAATTCTCTTCGACATCGACACCGAATCAACCACCCTCGTGGCTTCTGATTCACATAAGCTTATATGCTACACCACAGCGGACTCGAAGGCTCCGGAAAAGGCATCATTCATCCTCCACAAAAAGCCTGCAGGCATCCTCAAGGCCATAATCGGCAAGGACGAGGAAACGGTATCCATCAGTTTCGACTCGAAGAATGCAGCTTTCAAGTTCGGACAGACTGAAGTGATCTGCCGTCTGGTTGTCGGAAAATATCCTAAATACCGCGATGTAATACCTCAGAACAATTCCAACATCCTCAAGATTGACAGGCTTCAGCTTCTGAACACTGTAAGAAGAGTTTCCGTTTGCGCCAACAAGGCTTCCAACCATATCAAATTCGACCTCAAGAGCGGTTCGCTCGAGATTTCAGCCCAGGATCTGGGATTCTCAATCGCCGCATACGAGAAGATGGAGTGCCAGTATGACGGAGATGACCTTACAATCGGATTCAAGTCACCTTTCATCATAGAGATTCTTTCAAATATGAATTGCGGTGAGATTGTGATGAAATTCCTTGACAGCAAGAGGGCTGCCCTTGTGATTCCTGCCGATAATGAGGAAGAAAGCGGAAAGATTTGTGGAATCATAATGCCTATAATGATCTCGTAATGGAACTGAATCTCGAAAGACCTTTATTATTTTTTGACATAGAAAGTACAGGGCTCAATATCGCATCCGATGCGATTATTGAGCTTTCTTTCGTGAAGATATTGCCCGGCGGCGAACAAAGGATAAAAACATGGAGAGTAAAGCCTTGGGACTATGCCAATGGCTGCCAGAAGGCAATCAATCCTGCGGCCCAGGCCGTACACGGAATCTCTGATGCTGACCTTGCAGAGTGCCCTACCTTCGCACAGATAGCTCCGGAAGTCGTTTCATGGCTGCAAGGCAGCGACCTGGCCGGTTTCAATTCAGCAAAATTCGACCTTCCTATGCTGGCAGAGGAGATTGAGAGGGTACGCCGCTTCACGAATGCGGATTTGGACATCAATCTCCACCAGATGAAGATGGTGGATGTGCAGAACATCTATCATGCGATGGAACCGCGCAACCTCAAGGCTGCGTACAGGTTCTACTGCGGACTTGACCTTGAGAATGCCCATGCCGCAGAGGCTGACACCCTTGCAACTTATGAGGTGCTGAAAGGACAGCTCGACCGTTATCCTGAGACGCTCAAAAATGACGTTGACTTCCTTGCCAATTTCTCAGAAAGGCAGAAGACCGTGGACTATGCAGGAAGGCTCGTGCTCAATGACAAAAAGGAGCCATGCATCAGTTTCGGCAAACATAAGGGAAAGACTGCCCGCGAGGTTTATTTCGCTGAGCCATCGTACTTTGCATGGATTGACGGAGGTGATTTCACTCTCGACACCAAGCGTCAGTTCTCTCTTCTTAAAGAGGAGTTCGAGGCAGAGAAAAAAGCGGCAAGGCAAGAGAAGAAGGCTTTATCCAACAAACCGCTCACGGACACCGAACTAAGCGATGCCTTCAAGCAGCTCAGCGGCAAATTCGGCGGACAGGGAACACTGTTTTAGCGATGAACATTACTGTACAGACTTTCGGAGGCACAATATGCTGCCGTCCTGATACTACCTGGGAGAGAGAAAACAGAGATTTCTTCTCTCCCGGATGTGTCGGTTCCATTCACTGGAGTCCGGTAGTGTTTGCCCGTATTTCAAAAGCGGGCAAATGCGTGGGAGGGAAATTCGCTTCAAGATATTATGATGCCATGGGTTTCGGAATGCTGATGTATATCGGTGACCTTCTTCCGGACATTGCATCATCCTCATGCGCAGACCACACTTCGATTCTCCCCTTCCCTCTTTACAACACCATAGTATTCGACAATCCTGACAATGTCTTTTCCGTCAATGCTGACGGGGCTTTGCTATACAGTTGCGGCACTGATGGTTGCCGGAAGGCAATTGAAGAGGCTATATGCAAGTCTTCCGTACTTACATCTGTGCGTACGGGCGACATCATTGCCGTGGAACTTGCAGCTCCATGCTTGCTTTCATCCCGCAACGATAAAGAAAAAGCCGTTGCCGCAACGTTCTGCGACAACGACCTGTTCGATTTCAAGATTATCTGGTAACAAATCCTTTTGCAGTGAGGAAATCCCAGATGCGGTCAAGATGGGTGTAGGAGCCTGTTCCGGGACTGCTGTAATGCTGGAAGCAGTGTTTGCGCAGTGCAAGGGTATGCAGTTCACTCTGGATGCCCATCGCTCTCATCTTTTCCCAACATTTTACAGAATTCATTGATGCCCAGCCATCTGCATCACCATGAATAAAGAGCATCGGGGCAGTTGCGAGGTCGAATGAGAATTCCGGTACAAGGATGTCCGAATCCTCATTTCCGCCATGAATATTGTGCTGGTCATCGCCGTCAGTCAGGGCGTATGCAGGATAGATTCCAATTCCCCACTGGACATTGCAAGGGACTTTCTTGTCCATTTCGTCAATTGGAAGATATGCCCTGTGCAGAGATGAAGTTACTCCCATCAGGGTCAGGTGTCCTCCTGCGGAGCTTCCCATGATTCCGATTCTGTCAGGGTCGAGGCCGCGCTCTGCAGCTTCGCTTCGAACTATCCGGATAGCTCTCTGGAGGTCTTCCCAGGCAGTTGTATGCTTTGCAAGTGAGCTTTCAGGCAGAGGACGTGGAGTTCTGTATTTCAAAGTGACTACAGTCATTCCCTTCGAATTGAGATAGCGTCTTGCAGGAGCGACTTCAAAGTCATCAGGTTTGTTGTTGGTGTAGCTTCCGCCCGAGTATATTATCTGTATTGCCCTGGTCGTCAAGTTCTTAGGAATATGCCATTCTATGTATGGCTGGCACTGGTTTGACTGATAGTCAGGCATTTTACCTTCCGGCCATACATCTTCACGTATCAGTTCCGCTCTGTCCTCATCGCTCGGATAAACGTCCATTATTGAGACTTCCGGCTCAATTTTCCCGAGATAGCCCATCTGGCGCATGAATTCCACGGCCCGGTCAAAGCCAAGTGCCGCATGTCCCTTGTCTGCATACAAATGCAGTTCAGCAGGTATATTCATCCTGCGCAACTGTCTGTAAACCATGGTTGAAGTCATTGGGGTATATGGATCCTTTCCTCCGTGATGCAGACTCATAGGGCAGGTCTTTTCATCGAATTTGAAAACCTTGCTGAGGGCGACGTCCGTTCCATATCCCTGGCGTGTTGCCTCCGTGCCAAGTTCGCCGTCCGTAGTGCCGTAAGCCGGGGCGTTGACAATAGCCCAGTTGATATGGCAAGGAATGCTGTCGAGTTTGTCAACAGGATTATAAGCCCTTGTCTGTGAAGTAGTTGCAAGAAGCAGGGCGAGGTGAGAACCAGCGGACATTGAAATGGTTCCAATCTTCTCCGGATCGTATCCGCGCTTTTCGGCTTCGCTGCGGACAAGGCGGATTGCCCTCTGTCCGTCTTCCCAGGCTGTCTGATAAATGGCAAGGCCCACAGGGCGAGGCGTCCTGTACACAAGATTGACACACTGGAAACCAAGGTCGGTCAGTTTCTCGGACCACTCCTTTATATATCTGACATCGCAGCAGCACTGATAAGAGCCTCCGGAAATCAGAACCATGCATCCACCGTTCCTCTTTTCCGGTGCAGGTGCGTCAAACCATTCAAGATAGGCCACACGATGCTTCTCAGGATTGAATCCTTCCTGCGAACTCTCATCAGTCATCGCCGCAATCTGATGCTCCTGGACATCAGGCATTTTTCCTTTTGGCCAAACCAGCTCCCGCTGCGGTGCAGCAAAAGAGATCACGCAGCTCAGCAGGCCAATCAAAATCAGTGTACGTTTCATTATTTTACAGTTTATACTGATACATTTTTGTATAAACACACAAATCTAATCATTTTCCATCAAATCCTCAAATACTCCGGCATAGCCGAAAGAACGGCCATCTGTGTATTCCCAGGTCAGGCCGGGAATGACTACATTGGCTGCAGCCAGGAATATCAGAGGGAAACTAGTATTTGTGGTAAGGCTGTGACATTACGTGCAGGGTACGAGGTATCCAGACTCTGTAGCGTCCGGATTTGTCCCAGTCATTGCCAGCGGAAGCGAAGTCGCAGAAATGTATCATTCTGACGGAACTTTCCCGAGGGTCTTCGAGGTTGGCGCCAAGCACCATCGGAACCTGAAGGTCAAGCCAGCAGAAGGAGTTTTCAGCAAAGGACGGAACGGCATCCACGCAGCCGTTGCCATCACACTGAATCACAGCAGACTCATCAACGAAACCGTCACCGAAGCGGCTGTCTCTGGCGAACACCAGAGGACCACGCACCACAGCCTGCATATTGTTCAGATAAACCACTCTTGTCTTTATGTCCATCTTGACCTCAACTACGTCACCAGCCTTCCATTTACGGGAAACCGTGACATATCCCTTTTGAGGAAGGCAGGACTGAGTTTCACCGTTGACAAGTACAGTAAAGGTATCCGATGCAAA
Source organism: Candidatus Cryptobacteroides sp. (assembly GCA_051889855.1). GTDB lineage: Bacteria > Bacteroidota > Bacteroidia > Bacteroidales > UBA932 > Cryptobacteroides. Next base: position 12,048 of record JBJFDE010000399.1, read on the forward strand.
TCCAGGCACCCTGAAAGAAAGGTCAAAGGAAACGGATTTCGCAGGGTTCACCTCGATAACTGCCTTACCCTCAACAGGATAACTAGTTGTCATTTTCACACACACGGCTGTATTGCCCACCTTGAATGACGACTCAAAAGGAAGATAAAGGTTGACACGGGCCTCTCCCCGATCCGCAGTCAGAGCCACTTTCGGGATGAGACCGAACCCCCTCGGACCATTGGCATTGCAGCAATTGATATGTAGGCCACACTGCTCCTCACCGCTGAAGCGATGACCCTCAAGAGGACTGTATTTGGATATCTGAGTTCCGTCACCCTTGAGCGAGGACATCAGAGCATTGTACATAGTCTTCTCAAACTGGTCGGCATAGAAGGACTCTCCGGTTTTCGACAGAAGACGGGCGCAAAACTGCATCCAGGTGAATGTCACGCAGGTCTCCATCATATGATATGCGGGAATTGTCTGACGCTCCCGGCCCATATACCAGCATTCGAAAGCGGCACCTGAACCGGCAATATTGATTTCCTCCCGCACTATGCTTTCGGCAGTCTTCCGGGCAGCAAGGAGGTAATCTTCCCTGCCGGTCACCTCGCCAAGTTCCACAAGGCCCTCATAGCAGGACATCATCTCATAAGCCTTCTGGCCATTCTCATAGGACCACCATTTTGAAGGATAGGGCGAACGTTGAGACACCGGAATGCCCTCCAGAGCCTTTCCAACAAGACGAGCACGGCCATCTCTCTCCAGGCTTTCCGCAATCTGTTCTGCAAAGTCAAGATATTCCTTTTTCCCGGTCTCCTTATAAAGCCAGACCACCGGCTCCAGAACCGAGCAGCTAGCCATACCGAAATAGTTTCCGGTAGCGGCTATGTCGATATTTCTGTCGGAGAGGTCTGCTATCAGGCAGTCAACAGAGCGGGACACTGCTTCAATAGCCTTCCTGTCGCCGGTCAAACGATAATATGACAGGAGGGAAAGCGCGGTGTATTTTCGGCCCCAGATGTCCCAGCCAGAAAGTCGCGCATCAGGGGCATAATTGCCTATATAGCCATCAACTTCCTGAGTTTCAATTAGTTCATCTGCAGCATATTTTATCTTTTCCAGCAATAGCGGATCACCCGAATATTCATACAAATCAATAGCTCCGAGCATCCATTTGCCCAGAAACTCCGTCTTCCAGGACCAGGTATCATCCTTGTGACGGAACGGATCCACGATTTCCTCCATATCCTGGCACCTTACCCGCCCGTCCAGGCAGGCATCGATTCGTTCACCTACGAACCCTCCGATTCGGATATCCACCACGGAATTCCCCGGTGCTGCGGCAAATACCGAAACCGGGAACAGCAACAAAAGACAAAGCAAGTGTTTTTTCATATCGATTCTTGTGATTAGGATACAAAGTTAACGCTTTTTTGAATCCCATATTCCATCCCCGGTTCCCCCGTCATAGCCGTCTCGACAAGCCATCTCTTCGTTATTCGGCTGGTACGATAGAAAGCATTGTCTTAGGATTGACGGTCAGGGTGATGGTGCCGTTGACAACTTCTATGGCTTCGTTGTCAGACAGGCCATATTCCTTTACGCGCCTTGCCTTAACGGCCTTGACGTCCTTCCACTCAGATGGAAGAGTCCAGGTAAAGTCGGAATATCCGTTTTCAGAATAGGCGATGAGTTCAAGATTATCCTTAACCCAGACAGCCGGGAAAAGCATATCATTATCCTTTCTCATGAGCACGCCGTTCTTGGTCACTGTCCTGGCTTTGGCATCAACCACAAGATTGTCCGAATAGGTCACGACATCATTCTGCTGGTCATAGTTCAGCACTTTGTGAGTATTGAAATATGCCCAAGGGAGAGTGCCGACGCAGAAACGATACTGGAATTTGTCGAAATCCGTTTCCTTGAATACGATGTCTTCCCCGTGCATGTTCTCGCCGAAGAGGAAGCACATGTCCTGGATTTGCGGAGGACCCGGGTAAGTATCATAATAGTCCCACCCCGGGAATATCCTTCCTCCAGTTGCCATTGAAGGACTGATGGTTGCAAGTTCATTCTTTGACATGTCATTCCACCATACAGCAGGAATAAGACCGAACATTGGGTCTGTTCTCTGGCCGAGATTATGCCAGGTTTCCACGGTGATGTCAACGCCCTTGTCGTGCCAGTAACGGACTACCTTGCGAAGGACTTCGAGTTCTTCTTCACGAGAAATGCCATGGTACGGAGATGCTTCAGGCAGGAACACATCGAGGTGAACCGTCTTGCTTTCTGTAAGATTCAGAAGAGAGGTCACATCATCGATTCTTTTCTGAAGCCAGCCCTTGCGCCATTCTTTCGAGAGAACTACCTTGTGGATATTGTCCTGTGTTGACCAGAGTGAGCCATCTGCATTCCTTACGAGAAGGTCATTCCTCAGATAGCTGTAATATACAGGGCTGTCCTCGTAAGCATCGTTGATGTTGGTATGGATGGAGACATAAGTATTGTATTTGCGGGCTTCCTTCTGGAGCCAGAGGAAACTGTCACGGGCAGTAGCGTCTTCAGGCCTTTTCAATGAAGGATTGACCTCGGCCATTGCAGGATATTTGGAATCGTGACCATCATACTGCCATCCTACGAGATATACGATTTTTTCCATTCCCCGCGTAATATTGTCAATCGCCTTGATATTTTCCAGGGCATCGGCAAAGGTCATACGGACAGATGTGCCCCCCCCAACATTCTTGGATGCCATGAAGAACTTCATAAGCATCTTGTCGTGGTACGAAAGCATATACGGGCGCTCCGGCTTGTTTGTAACAGTCCAGTCATAGGCTGCTCCCGAGATATTCAGACCAGGGACCTGCTCCTGCGGTTCATCAGGTTTCTTGCCGTTGTCAGGATTGTCCGGTTTTGAGCATGAAGCTCCGAGCGTAAGAGGAAGCGTTGCAAAAGTGAGCAATGCCAGGAAAAAAAATTTCTTCATGATGTTGATTAATGTATTCATCTTATTGGTTTTATTGTCAATCTGGAACCGGAGGAGGAGAGCCACTCCTCCTTCGGTTAATATTGGTACTAATTGAATTTATATCCGTTGTACCAGGTGTATCTCTTCAGGCAGAATTCGCGGATACGGTTGCGATCACGATGCTTATCAGAATCCGCATCCGGAAGTTTCATATAGAGACATACATATCTGTATGTCGCCATTTCTTCAGGTTGAATATTCCACTGGGTTGTCATATAGTGATAATGGTCACCCCAAGTCTTATCGGT
>JBJFDE010000400.1:0-4154 GCA_051889855.1 Candidatus Cryptobacteroides sp.
TTCCATCCAGGGTTCTGTTCCATCTGGAGGTCTTTGTTGAGGTTGATTACGTCAAATGGAATAGGGAAGAGACTCCATTCAGGGAACTTTCTGCTCTTGAAATCTGCGTTGTTGCAGTCATATACTCCCTGGGAGAAGTTTTCAAGTTGATGACGGAGCACCTCGTTCTTCTCTTTTGAAGAAGCCATGCGGAGGAGGGTAGGCCAACGCATTTCCTCCCAGGCAAGTTCGCGGGCACGCTCATCAAGGATTGTATAGATACCATTGTCAGCTCCTAGGTCAGCAGTTGATACCATATATGCTGCATTTGCGCGGGAGCGTACTGCATTGATGTCATTAGCTGCACCTGCGGCATCTCCACGACGCCACTTAGCTTCTGCACGGAGGAGATATGTCTCAGCGGAACGAGCTATGTACCAGTCGCGTCCATACTGATTTACGAACATACCTCCCATTGACGAATGGTTGACAAGATCCCATCCCCAGAGGTCCCATGTGGTAAGCTTGCAAGACATTCTAGAAAGCCATCCGGCATCGTGAATCATGTCCGGAGTGATGACCTGTCCATACATAGAGTGGTCTCTGTCGATACAAGTCGGGTTCCAGCGTACTATCTGGGAGTTACGGTCGTCATCACCAAACTTGTCCAACCACACGTAGGTGTCAGAGTAGTCAAGACTTCCGATCAGACCCCAGGAAAAGTTGAACTGAAGTCCGTGAGCACCGGCAGGATATTGAGCCTTATCATAGTTTCCGCCAAATGGTGTTGTTGCTGCGCCTTCCTCCTTGTACTGATCTGCCCAATAGCACTCACGATATATGGATCCGCAAATTACAGCAAGTTGCATGAGGTTGTTTCCATATACTGAAGTCACGTCATAAGTAGGCTGTTCAAAAATCATTAGAGATTCAGTGTTTCCTTCCGAAGTGCCATAGTTGCCGATTACAAAGAGGTCAAAGTATGGATTGCCCGGCTCACCGTTCAAAGTGTAATTTTCATCAACAACTCTTGTAACGCCGTTGTCAGGAATTCCGGCAGGCTGCGATCCTGCTGCAGAACGTGAACCGAAACGCTGTGTCATGAGAGGATGAGAGTTGATTGTTGCAGTCGCTGCGTCTTCTGCGGCCTTGAAGTCTGCACTGTTTCCGGTCTCGACTCCGCGAGCAAGGTATGCCTCAGCAAGGAAGTGGTTTGCAATGCCCTTTGCGATTCTTCCGTCAGCTTCCGGCTTTTCAGGGAGACCTTCCACAGCGACCTTAAGGTCATCAATTACAAAATTGTACACTTCCTCTCTTGTATTGCGGTCATAGTCAAATTTGAGGTCGTATGTTATCTTGTCAACAAGAGGGACACCGCCGAAGCACTCTGCAAGACGAAGATATGCCCATGCTCTGAAGAACTTTGCCTGAGCTTCGTAGTACTTTGCTTTGGCTGCATCAACATTCTCTATTATTTCGAGACCTTCGAGGGCAAGATTGGCCTTTGCAACGAGCTTGTAAAGCTGTTCCCATGCTGCTGCAAAATTTCCGTTATCAGTCTGAAGTGCCCAGTAGTTGCAAAAGCCACCGAGGTCCTGATTGCCTCTTACGCCACCAAGGACATCAGAGCCGTCTCCATGGAGGAAATTGGCAGTGCCATCTCCGAAGAATGAAATCTGATAGATGTTCAGATTATTGAATTTGTTATATGCACTCACTATGGCAGCGTCAATCTGCTCGGCCTTCTGGAATGCATTGTCAACAGTGTATATTGTTTTTGGATCCTCCTTGAGGAATTCCTCATCGCTCAGACACGAAGTCATAGTCGAAAGTGATGCAACAATACCTAATATCAGATATAATTTCTTTTTCATAATGCTTTTCAAATTAGAATCTTACGTTAACACCGAATGTGTATGTCCTTCTGAGCTGAGCACTTGTTGCCGAGCGTACTTCAGGGTCTGAATGTTTCCAGTCAGGTGCGATGAAGAAAAGGTTGCTTCCGGAAACGAAAAGCTGAATTGACTGTACTCCTGCCTTCTTCATCTTAGGACCGTTGAAGGTATATGAGAAACTGAGGTCCTGAAGACGTACAAAACCATAATTGTGAATTGCATAGAGGTTACCGTTCACGTCAACATTAGGACGGCAATACTCGTTGCTCTTGTTTTCAGGTGTCCACCAAGGAATATCAACGGTATTGAGGAGGGCCATTGCCTCTGTGCTGGATTTATGTGCAACGTTATTGACTGCCTTACCGTATCTTCCTCCCGAGAATGATCCGTTAAAGAGTGCATAGAGACTGAATCCTTTGTAAGAAAGGTTTGTAGAAAGGCTCATGCGGAATGCTTCCTTGCCGAAACCGAGAATCTTTCTGTCATCAGGAGTAATCTTTCCGTCGGCCTTATCTGGAATACCGTCACCATCAGTATCTATTGTGAGCTGATCCTTCTCCTTGATATCACCTGGAACGCGGCCGTTTGCCTGCATGAATTCTACATCTTCTTCCTGTACGATGCCATCCCACTCGTATCCATAGATTGCTCCGAGCGATTCACCGATAAAGAGGTTGTTGGTGATGTCGTCTTTACCGTCACCATAGAGTTCAACGAGTTTGTTGCGGTTCATTGTGAAGTTGAGGGTTGCATCCCAACGGAGGTCTCTTTTCCTGATGATGTTTGCACGGATAGATGACTCGATACCCCAGTTGTCAACTCGGCCCATTGTAGCCTGCTGTGTTGATATGCCGGCACCCATTACTGGAATAACTCGGTTGAAAATCTGGTCTGTTGTAATAGACTTGTAACCGTCAATCTCCCAATGTAGTCTTCTTCCGAGGAAATCAGCCTCGAGACCGAAGTTGTAAGATGTAGTGGTCTCCCATCCGAGAAGAGGGTTGCCGAGAGTTGACATCTGCTGTCCGTAGATAGGTAAATCGTCGAAGTAGCCAATATCTCCGCCTGACATACCCATGTCCATCTTGGAGAGTGTCTGATATGGAGAAAGAGACTGGTTACCATTGATGCCCCATGATGCCTTGATCTTTAGATAGTCGAGCCATCCCTTGGTTCTTTTCATGAATTTTTCATCTGAAATAGTCCATGCAACACCTACTGCAGGGAAGTTACCCCATTTCCTGTCTGAGCCGAATACAGATGAACCGTCACGACGGAATGATGCATTGAAGTGGTACTTGTCTGCAAATGAGTAGTTTACACGAGCAAGATAACCTATGTCATTATGGAGCATGTATGTGATATCCTCAATCTTATGAGTAGTTGCATTTGCAAGTCCGTAGAAGCCGAGGTTGGTGTTTCCGATTGACTGGAAATTGCTGCCGCTTACATTATGCCCTGTCTTGAGGTTTGAGTCACGGGTGTAAACGAGAGTCGCATTTACATAGTGCTTGCCGAACTCGCGGGTGTATGTCAGGATGTTGTCAAGTACCCAACCTACACTCTTTGATGTGTTGATGTAACCATTTGCCTTACCGAGATATTTGTCAGCAGATGATGATGAAAAGTCAGTATCCGCTGCTGTCCAGAAGTATGCCTCGTGGTAGAATCTCTTGTTGTCAAATGTACGGATAGTATAGTTTCCGGTGAGTTTATAACTGAGCCCCTTGACCCAAGGAACTTTAACCTCGATGTTTCCTCCGAGTGTTGTAGAATTGCCACGGTACTCTGAATCAACTGTTCCTGATCCGGATGCCCACATAGGGTTTTCAGTAGGCTCACCACCAAGTCCGTAAATCATCTTTCTCATTGTTCCATCCTCGAGTTCAGGCGATGCGAAAGGAGAATAATAACGGGAGAAACTGCCTCGGATACCATCGTCTTTCATATTTGACCAGTTGAAGTTGAGGCCTGCTGATAGTCGGCTTGTTATCTTTGTGTTGATTCTGGAGGTAACCGAGTTGCGGATAAAACGGTTGCCCTTGATGAAGTTTTCTGTATCGGAGCGTGAGACGCCGAACATATAGTTGAGGCTTGAGGTTCCACCGCTGATGTTTGCCGAATACTCCTGCTGTACACCAAGTTGAGTTGAATAATCAATCCAGTCGGTGGTCTTGCCTGCCTCATAGTTCTTACGCTCAAGGTCTGACATCCATATTGTACTGTGAGGGTCAGTCTCTCCACGACGGGCATTGATGAGTTCTATATATTCCTCAGGAT
>JBJFDE010000401.1:0-4149 GCA_051889855.1 Candidatus Cryptobacteroides sp.
CCTCCAGGGTGCTGATAAGCAAGCTCTTGCCAAAACGCCTCGGGCGGGAGAGAAAGTAATACTTTCCCTCAGACAACATCTTGTACATAAGAGCGGTCTTGTCGACATATACATAACCATGTTTGCGTATTTCAGAAAAGCTCTGGATTCCAATAGGATATAACATATCTCCTTTCGATTTCGAGGTTATCTTGCAAATCTACACAAAAGTTTTGACATTTGACAGTATGGGAGTCTTTGATTAACGCATGGAGATTCTGCTGACAAATTGAAACATCTTACATTATTTTGTTCGGAAGACAACTGTGGCATCGACGGCGGTGGTACCGTCGGTGGCGCTGAAACCGGCGCCGTTAATGTGGAGGCCGTATGTTGTAGATGGACTTACGACAAAATTGAATGTAAGTGTCTTTTGGTCTTCACTCCAGGAATAGTCCTTCAGCTCGGGGAAGTCGTATTCTGTCATGAATATGGAAATGTCCTCTTTCATTGGCCGGTCGAATTCTATGGTGAACTGCAGATCTCCGGCAGGGATGTTTTTGACTCCATCTTCAATGTTGCAATGGAAATGGACAAGATTCTTTTCGTATTCCTGCATTTCAGCACGATATTTCTTTACAGAATACCCTTTGACAATCTTCACGATGTCATTTTCAGTCCATCCCGGTTTCATGTTTTCAACAAGCGGCTTGACGATAGGAAAACCGTTCCTTACCTGCTCCATCACCAGAGCCTGCACATCAGTTCCGGCATCGTGAGCGGCGAGATATTTTATGACTGATGCCCTCACCAAAGTTTCATACATCATGGTTTTGACAGACGAATAGGCCTGAAGGCCCAGAAGGGCTTTTTCCATCTTGAAGAATCGTCTTGCATTGAAGGAAATTCGTCCGAAAATATTGTCAATGACAGGATTACAGTATGGATGACAGAATTCATGAATCAGTATGTCAAAGGACAGGCTGCCCATTACAGGGGACAATATGGTATTGCCATCCGAAGTAATTGCACTCAGACCATAATTATTGCAGCCAATGATCGGAGCAACGGTAATCCTGAACTTTGGCATCTCGGTAGTAGAGAAAAACGAAGTGAACCAGCTTTTGTCCACACCTGCAGCCAGTTTTGAGAATTCTTCCATGGCCATCTCCCGGAAAACCTCGGTTGTTTCGTACCACTTATGGAAATCCGTATCATTGTAGAAGGCCTGCAGCGACTCAAGCATTGTAGTCTGCATCCGGGAAGTCCACCTGTCATCCACATTGTTGACAACACTCTTGTCAAAACCGATATTTCCGTCAGCATCGATTTCGAGAAATGCACCGTAACTCACCACGGCATCATAACCGACTCCCGATTTGCGATACTCTTTGGCAAGCTGTACAGCAGGATGGTCTGCATAAGGCTTGAAATATTCATCTATACAGGAATCGTATTCTTCCCAGTCACTTGAAGAATATTCCATCGCCCCGGCAAGACGCCACACAACGGCCATAAGGTCAATGCATTCGTCATATACGAGTTCTATTGCGTTTCCCGACTCCGAAGAAGCAAAACTTCCGGAAGTGCCGCTCTGACATGAGAACAATGTTGCCGCTATCAGGCAAAGCGATAAAATCTTCTTCATATCTATATCAATGAATATTATGCAACAAGGGGCTGACCAAAAAGTCCTAAAAATGTCATCCCGACTAAGCGAAGCGCATGGAGAGATCTTCAGAAATTGCTGATTATCAGCAGATATCTCGACTACGTCCTTCGGACTTCGCTCGATATGACAGACTTAATGGTCAGCCTCTTGCAAATATAGGATAAATTTTAGATTTCTACACTGACGCTCTGACGAATGTCATCTGATGCACTTCCGACCAGTATGTCAATCTTGCCATGCTCAAGTTTCCAGTCGCCTGAAACAGTGTCCCAATATCTGAGATCCCTGACAGGAATTTCCACTGTCACGACCTTTTTCTCACCGGCATTGATGGTCTGCCTTGTGAAACCTTTGAGTTCCTTGACTGGCCATTCAACAGTTGCATCAACTCTGTGAACATAAACCTGTGCAACCTCATCAGCTGCCATTCCGCCTTCATTGGTGATGTCAAATGTCACTTTGATAGTGTCATCTTCCTTGTATGAAGCCTTGTCAGTCTTCACTGCACCATAAGCAAAATCAACATAAGAAAGACCATGTCCGAATGCGTACATCACAGGCACATTCTTGGTGTCGAACCATCTGTATCCGACCAAAGAGCCCTCTGAGTAATATGCAGTTGAAGAAACAGCTCTCGGACGTTTCCTCTGTCCGCTGACATCCTGCCTGTACATGTTGCCGAAAAGGTCGCCCTCAACCTCTGCTTTCTGAGGGTAGTTGTCAAGAGCATAAGCAGGTGAATCAGCAAGCCTTACAGGGAAAGTGAACGGAAGCTTTCCTGAAGGAGCAATATTACCGTAGAGCACATCTGCAAGAGCATTTCCTCCCTCAAGACCGTTCCACCAGCCCTGAACAATAGTAGGGATGCATTTCTCAACCCTGACAAGGTCGCATGGACCTCCGGAAATCATGACACCGACGATATTGGGATTTACAGCTGCAAGCTCCTCGGCGATTCTCTCCTGGTCAAGCGGAAGATTGATGTTCTCACGGTCGGATCCTTCAGTCTCGATTGACTTGTTGGTACCAAAGAAATAGATGACAAGGTCAGCATCCTTTGCAAGAGCCACAGCCTCAGCAAGCATTTCAGGATCTGCAGGTGCGTCAATTTCTGCCGCAATTTCAGGATGATTCTTCAGGAATTCAGGACCTCTCCAGAATGCAAACATTCCCATATAGTCCTTATATGCAGGAGCATAAGTAATCTCAACACCAGCAGGTTTCTTATTCTGAAGACCCTGAAGAGGAGTGACCTCATATACAGATTTAACACCTGCTCCCATTCCTCCGGACTGAGTCAAGGCTACGGCATTCCGGCCGATAACAGCGATTTTCCTGACATCCTTCCTGATAGGAAGAAGACCGCCTTCGTTCTTGAGAAGGGTAATTGATTTGGAAGCCACCTCGTAAGCGGTTGCACGGCTCTCAGGAAGCGATGCTGTCTCAAGATTGCATTTGTCGTCAGGAATAGCCTCGATGGCAAAACGAACACGGAGAATCTCACGCACCTTGTCGTCAACTACGCTTTCAGGAACTTTTCCGACCTTTACAGAATCAATAAGAGCAGGACCAAGATAGTTGTCACCTGTCATCTGTACGTCAAGACCATGGAGAGCCGCACCCATTGTAGAGTGAGTACCACCCCAGTCAGAAACAGTGAGACCACGGAATCCCCACTCCTTTCGGAGAATCTGGTTGAGAAGCACCTCATTTTCAGAGCAATAATAGCCATTCACCTTGTTATATGCAGGCATGATTGCCATCGCACCGGCCTCTTTGACAGTAGCCTCGAAAGGCTTGAGATAAATCTCGCGCATTGTCCTTTCATCGCAGACAACATTCACGCTTCCGCGGTTGAGCTCCTGGTTATTGAGAGCATAGTGCTTTACGCAGGCAGCAGTACCAGCATCCTGAACACCCTGAACATAGCCGACACCAAGAACTGCAGCAAGCATTGGGTCCTCACTGAAATACTCATAAGTCCTTCCTCCCACCGGAAGTCTCTGGATATTCACAGCAGGGCCAAGAATGATATCCTTTCCACGACGACGTGCCTCAGCACCCATTCCCTGACCATATTTATAAGCCAATTCCTTTGACCAGGTAGCGGCAAGAGCCGAACCGGTAGGGAAATATGTAGCGGAGTCAGTCACCCATCCTGCAGACTGGAAGCCGTGCGGAACACCTTCTTCACGGATACCGAAAGGACCGTCGGCATATTTGATGTCCTGGATTCCGAGTCTTGGAACACCCTCTGAAGACATGTTGGTCTTGCTATGAAGCATTTCCACTTTTTCTTCAAGACTCATCTGTGCAATGATCTTGTTGATTTCCTCATCATGAGCTGTAAGACGCTCCTGCGGAGTTGTCGTCTGACCGCATGCAGCAACCACAAGAGCAAGAGAAAGGAAGATAGAATTCTTTTTCATAAATATCTTTGGTTATTAATTTCAAGCCGGCTGCAAAGATATTCAACATTCTGCTATTATCGTTGTTAC
>JBJFDE010000402.1:0-4144 GCA_051889855.1 Candidatus Cryptobacteroides sp.
GTCAGAAAGGAGCCTCAGATTTATTTTGAATATCTTGTTGCTCCAGAGCTTACAAAGGTTGTCAATCTTCCGGAAGATTTTGCCCTTTTCAATACGAATGTATCATATGAAGGCTATATCGAGGCTCCGCAAAGTGGTGAATATCAGTTTATTCTATATTATGCTGGATATACGGGCGTTAGCATTGACGGAGTGCAGGTAGTTCCTGAAAGATGGCGTACCGCATGGAATCCGAACAGCTACAAATTCACTGTCAGGCTTGAAGCCGGCAGGAAAACACCTGTCCGTATAGACTGGAAGCCGGACGGCTATGTTTCTTATTGTGGACTGAGGGCATATCCTCTTCTGGATGACCAGGAGCGAGGCAAACATTCGTGGTGGAGTGAAATGAGCAAGCAGATGGATTGGTATTTCATTGCCGGAGAGGATTTTGACAAGGTGATAAGCGGATATCGCAAACTGACGGGAAAGGCCCCTGTCATGCCTAAATGGGCGATGGGATATTGGCAGAGCCGTGAGAGATACAAGACTTCCGATGAGATGCTTGATGCTCTCAAAGGATTCAGGACCAGGAACTTCCCGATTGACAACATAGTCCTTGACTGGAGCCATTGGCCGGAGGACGGATGGGGCAGTCATGAGTTTGACAAGGAGCGCTTCCCGGATCCGAAGGCTATGGTGGACGAGATACATGACATGAACGCCCGCGTGATGGTTTCCGTATGGCCTAAATTCTATGTGGATACCAATCATTACAAGGAATTTGACAGCAATGGATGGATGTACACCAGAGCTTATGAAGACGGTGTAAGGGACTGGATCGGTCAGGGCTATCTTTATGGCTTCTATGATGCCTATTCTCCTGAAGCCAGAAAGCTGTTCTGGAGTCAGATGCATGACCATTATTATCCGCTTGGCTTCGATGCATGGTGGATGGATGCTTCCGAGCCGAACGTAAGGGACTGCACGGATATGGATTATCGCAAGGCACTCTGCGGCCCGACTGCTTTGGGTTCCTCTACCGAATATTTCAATGCATACGCTTACATGAATGCTGAAGCAATCTATGACGGGCAGCGCTCCGTGGATCCTGACAGAAGGGTTTTCCTGCTTACCAGAAGCGGATTTGCCGGACTCCAGAGGTATTCTACGGCCACCTGGAGCGGCGACATAGCCACCAGATGGGAAGATATGAAGGCCCAGATTTCTGCCGGTCTGAACTTCGCAGTCAGCGGTATCCCGTATTGGACAATGGATATAGGAGGATTCTGTGTTGAGGACAGATATGTTAAGGCACAGGAGAATTACAACCGGACGGGAGTCGAGAATGCTGACCAGAAGGAGTGGAGAGAACTCAATACACGCTGGTTCCAGTTCGGTGCCTTCTGCCCGCTTTACAGGGCTCATGGACAGTATCCTTTCAGGGAGCCTTGGGAGATTGCTCCTGAAGGACATCCTGCATACGAATCCATCCTGTATTATACCAATCTGAGGTACAGGCTCATGCCTTATATTTATTCCCTTGCCGGCAAGACCTGGTTTGAGGATTATACCATCATGAGGCCTCTGGTGATGGATTTCCTCGATGACAAGGCCGTTGCGAACATTGGAGATTCCTATATGTTCGGCCCTGCTTTCCTCGTTGCCCCTGTGTATGAATATGGTGCACGCAGCCGTCAGATTTATTTCCCTGAATCTGATGGTTGGTATGATTTCTATTCCGGAAAATTCGTGCAGGGTGGCCGGACAGTTGTTGCCGATGCCCCTTATGGAAGGATGCCGCTTTTTGTCAGGGCCGGTTCGGTCATACCTATGGGGCCTGTGATGCAGTGGTCTGACGAAAAACCTGCCGATGAACTCACCATATATGTATATCGTGGAGCTGACGGCCAGTTTACCCTGTATGAGGATGAGGGTGTCAACTACAATTATGAAAAGGGACTTTGCTCAATGATTGAATTCAATTACGATGATGCTTCCGGTTCACTTACCATTGCAGACCGCAGGGGAGAATATCCGGGAATGCTCAAGGAACGCATCTTCAACGTGGTCTTTGTAAGCCAGGCTGGCAAATCCGCATCGGTGTGCGTTCACTACGACGGTCTCGCCCGGACAGTCACAATCTGACAAAGAAAAAGAGGTTGAAACTTTCGTTTCAACCTCTTTTTTGTAGTCGGTAGGGGAATCGAACCCCTATTACAAGATTGAGAATCTTGGGTACTAACCGTTATACGAACCGACCGTTTTTCGTTTAGCGAGTGCAAAGGTAAGCATTTTTTCTTAACCTCCAAATTTTTTCTTGACTTTTTAGCCAAAATATGCATTCTGGAGGCAAATGCAGCCTATTTTCATGCAATCTTGCTAAACGAAAACTGTTTTATATAAGGTCTGCAACAGCTCCCATATCACACTTTTCTGTGCTGAAAGCCTGAGCAAAAGCCTTGCCCTCGCAGAGCAATGTCTCACCGCTCTTGATTGCCATCTCATCCAGCAATTTGGTACTTGCCGCAGCCCAGGTGTAGGAGCCGAAACTGAAAAAGCGTTTGCCTTTCACGCCCCTTGCCGCAATGGCCTCCATGAAACCCAATGCCGGAGGATATATGCCTGCATTGTAAGTAGGGGAGCCTATAGCCACAGTGTCATATTTGAACAAATCACGTATGGCACCGGAAAGGCCAAGGTCATCGGCAATGTCATCACCAAGGCTCAGATTATGCAGACCGTAAGGAATGCCCCTTTTCTGCAATTCTGCAGCCAATGCATGAGCCGCAGCCTCGGTATTGCCATACATCGAACCATAAGCGATGCAGACACCTCTTTCAGCCTCATAACGGCTAAGTTTGTCATAAAGAGCCACAACCTGAGGGATTTCTGAAGTCCATACAGGACCATGGGTAGAGCAAATCCTCCTGATGTCAAGACCGCCGAGTTTCTTGATGGCAGCCTGGACAGGTGCGCCGTATTTTCCCACGATATTTGAATAATAGCGGATCATCTCATCACGGAACTCTGCCAGACAGCTCTCCTGCCTTGGAGCCCCCATCATATGTCCCTCTCCTGCAGCCCAGTCATCGCATTCAACGGCTCCGAAAGTGCCGAACGCATCTCCCGAGAACAGAGTATTCTCCTGCGGCATCCAGGTTACCATGGTCTCCGGCCAGTGCACCATAGGCACCATGTGGAAACTCAGGGTACAACTGCCCAGACATAGAGTTTCTCCTTCTTTCACAACCTTCACCCTGTCAGCTCCTATGCCATGATAGCCCGTAATCATAGGAACGGCCTTCGCGCTTGCAACAATCTGGATATCAGGATATATTTCCATTATCCTTGCTATCAATGCCGAGTGGTCCGGCTCCATGTGATTTACAATCAGATAGTCAATCTTGCGACCCTGACAAGCCTCGCTGATGTTTTCAAGATAGCCCTCGGCAAAATTGCAGTCAACAGTATCAACAAGGGCAACTTTTTCATCCACAATAAGATAAGAGTTATAAGTTACACCGTATGGAAGCGGCCAGAGCCCCTCAAATCTTTTTTTGACGCAGTCGGTCATTCCGACATACTTGATTCTTTCACTAATATGTTTCATATATGATATAATTATTTAATCATTGGAATAAGCACGACATTCTCACTTGCAAGCCTGAGCTTCAGCCACTCTTCAAGCTTGATCTTATCCTCCACCTTGATAGAGTCCGTACACTGCGGAACTACCAGAATGCATGGCTTTGCATCCAGACTGTCCTTTGCAACAAAAGCACCGCGGCTTATGTAAATGTCCTCCACCTGAGGGTAGGACAGGCTGATTTCCTTCTGAATCTGGACAAAAGGAATCTCCTCGCCGCGCAGCATCTTGAGTTCCTCCCTGAGCCGTTGAATCTCAGCTTCCCTGTTCTTCAACTCAGTGTCAGTCCTTTCGTAAATGGTCTTGACAAGTTCCATCTCATTAGTGCCTTCTATGGTCGTGTGTTCACTTATGATCAGCTGCTCTGGCTTGATTCCGTGCTCTTTGGCACTTGCCTCGATATTGGTACGGGCTGTAGCACTCAGAGGCTCACCGGTGTAGAACAACTCAATCTTCGAACCGTCTCCATGACTGATCTTATAGTCATAGATGATGCTCTTTTCCACACTCTTGTTG
>JBJFDE010000403.1:0-4094 GCA_051889855.1 Candidatus Cryptobacteroides sp.
GCTTCCTCGTCTCCGCCAGCTCCGTGAAGCAGGTAAAGAACAGGATATTTTGCTTTCTTGTTTGTCTCATATCCGTATGGAGTATAGACTGTGAGTCTGCGGTTAAGTCCGAGAACGTTGCTGTCATACCACATGTGGGTGACAGTACCTCTCTGATTAGCCTCCTTGTAGTTCTCCGAACGCTCTCCGTCGATAAGGAGCATGCTCAGGTAACGGGTGCCGTCACGCTGCATCAGAACGTTGTTAGGGTCGCTTACAGCTGTTCCGTCAACGATGAAATTGTAAGTGTAGATTTCCGGCTCCGGTGCTGCAATTTTCACTGACCAGACATTGTTCTCTCCCCTTTTGAGGTCGATTTTGTCGAAATAACCTGGCATCCATGAACCATAGAGGCTCACCTGAGTTGCATAGTCTGCTTTCAAACGGAAAGTGACACTGTCATTCTTCACTTCTGGTGATACGATTGGTTTGCGTCCGAACGCAAAGTTTGTAAGTTCCTGCGCATTGAGCGAAGCTGCTGCAAGTGTGGCAGCAGCAAGGATTGTAAAGATTTTCTTCATGTTTTAAGATTTAGTGTATGTGTTAGTATCAATTATCTGTTTTCGCAGACAAATTTATACACGATAAAAATATTTTATTTTTCAATTTAATCCAAAATGTTGTCCTATTGTTAAAATTGGACAATCTCTGAACAAAAAAAAGAAGACTGGCTGAAAGAATTCAGTCAGTCCTCAGTTTATATTGTATTATATTTTACTAAAGTTTCCTTGCTCCGTCGCTGATTACAACAGGGATTATAATTGGCTCATGTCCGTATTTCTCGGCAAATGCAGCCTTAGCCTTGGTTATGAATGCATCGTAAAGCTCTTTCTTGACGAGGTTGATGGTACATCCTCCGAAGCCGCCACCCATGATACGCGATCCAGTCACGCCGCACTCCTGAGCAATTTCAGCAAGGTAATCTAGCTCTTCGCAAGACACTTCATAATCCTTGGACATACCCCAGTGAGTCTCATACATACGTGCACCTACGGTCTCGTAATCGCCTTTCTCGAGAGCATCACACACGTCAAGAACCCTCTTCTCCTCACCGATGACATAACGAGCCCTGAGGTAGTCTTCCTCAGAAATCTGGTCCTTTATAGCCTCAAGCTGATCCATTGTAGCTCCGCGGAGGAACTCCTGACCCAATACCTTGGCCACCCTCTCACATGAAGCACGACGATCATTGTAAGGAGAGCCCACAAGCTCATGTTTCACGCATGAATTCAGAAGTACAAGCTTGTAACCATGCTCTTCAGGGTCGAATGGGAAATAAGCAAACTCCATGGAACGGCAGTCCAGACGCATCAGATTGCCTTTCTTTCCGAATACAGAAGCAAACTGATCCATGATACCACAATTGACACCGCAATAGTTGTGCTCGGTGCTCTGACCAATTCTTGCAAGCTCGAATTTGTCGATTCCAAGATCGAAAAGATAATTCAGGGCAAAAGCAAATGTACTCTCAAGAGCAGCTGAAGAAGACATTCCTGCACCAAGAGGAACATCACCGGCAAATACAGTGTTGAATCCGGAAATCTTTCCACCCCTCTTGATAGTCTCACGGCAAACTCCGAAAATATATCTTGCCCAGCTCTGTGACGGAGCATCTTCCTCATTCAGACCGAATTCGCAATACTCATCGAGGTCAAGAGCGAATGCATGTACCTTGTCAGTTCCGTTGAGTTTGATTTCAGCAATCATTCCTTTGTCAATTGCTCCCGGGAACACGAATCCTCCATTGTAATCTGTATGTTCTCCAATGAGATTGATACGACCGGCAGAAGCAAAGAACTCTCCCTCCGACTGATAAAGAGTACGGAATTTTTCAGCGATTTTCTGTTTCATAGTGATATTAATTGATTTTATAATGATTAGCTTTATATTATTTTGGCCTTTCCCCAAAAAAATCTTTCAAATTTATAAATATCTGATGATATTACAATAAACTATCGTTTCTTTTTCATAATTAACACAATAGGACAATGGTCACTCACTCCCCCGATATATCTCGGACCGGAATAAGTCCTGAAAGGCTTGTATCCGGTATAAGTGTTGTCTCTGACCATCAGAAAAGGCACTTTCACTATTTCCATATTTGAACATATTGAAATAGAAGGACTTACAAAGAACATATCTATAAGGTCCCACTTTCCCTGGAATCTGATTGTCCCCTCTCCCCTTTCATAAAGTCCGAGTGATTTATTTACAAGTATTCCTTCAAGCATATCGAATTGTTCCCCATCGGGATTGTCATTGAAGTCACCCATTGCAACAATGCAGGAACTCCGGTCAGCACAGCTGATAGAGTCACAAATCATGGCCAGAGTCTTCATTACGGACTGTCTTTGCGGCCCTGACCGAATTGCTCCCCCGAATTTTGAAGGATGATGGTTGACTATGAAATGGATATTGCGTCCACCATGGTCAAGACAAACTTCAAGAATATCCCTTGTTTTCATCGTTTCCCCATCATGACGAGGAACCGTCACTGAAGAATGAACATATCCGAACCTGGACTTATCATAAAGCAATGCAACATCAATTCCCCTCCTGTCCCCCGAATCATAATGTACAATACCATATTCATTTTTACTTAATAAAGTATTATCCAGCCATTTATGAAGTACATTGGCATTTTCTACCTCACAAAGGCCGATGACATCAGGCATTTTCCCGTAATGGTCAGCCACCCACATTACAGCTTTTGATGCCAGGTCACATTTGGCATTGAATCTCCTTTTAGTCCACCTTCTTTTCCCGAATGAAGAGAAGTCCTTGTCGGAAGGTCCCTCTCCCCCATCCCGGTAATCAAAGAAATTTTCCATATTCCAGAACATCACCAGCAGGCTGTCATCCTTATGGTCACCAATGATTGTTCCTGAGAGGAAACTGAGTATTATCATCAATCCAAACATGTCCCATTACTTCATTTTCATGAAGCAAAGTTGGATATTCCCCTTATCAATGAATGCAAAAAACATAAAAACTTTCTTATAAAAACAGAAATAACACATAGAAAAAGAAAAAGTTGGCTTAAATTTGCATTCGGTAAAAACGAATATATAAAAATACAATAATTATGTCACTTAAATGCGGTATAGTGGGACTCCCGAATGTAGGTAAATCAACCTTGTTCAACTGTGTGAGTTCCGGAAAGGCACAGAGTGCCAATTTCCCTTTCTGCACAATTGAACCCAATATCGGTTCCACAATAGTTCCGGATAAAAGACTTGAGGTGCTTGAAAGTCTCTGCAATCCCAAAAGGGTTGTACCTGCAACTGTCGAAATCGTTGACATAGCAGGTCTTGTAAAGGGGGCAAGCAAGGGAGAAGGTCTTGGAAATCAATTTCTTGCAAATATCAGAGAAACAGATGCGATATTGCATGTGCTCAGATGTTTCGATGACCCGAACATTGTACATGTGGATGGCAGCGTGGATCCTGTACGTGACAAGGAAGTCATTGACATGGAACTTCAGCTGAAGGATCTTGAGACAGTGGAAAACAGGATAGCCAAAGTTCAGAAACAGGCTCAGACAGGCGGAGACAAGAATGCGAAGAAGCTCTATGAAATTCTTCTCAGATACAAGGATGCACTGGAGCAGGGCAAATCCTGTCGCACTGTCAAATTTGACAATCCGGAGGATAAACAGCTTGCCAGGGAACTTTTCCTTCTTACGGACAAGCCTGTGATGTATGTTTGCAATGTGGACGAAAATTCGGCCAAATCAGGCAATGAATACGTTGAAAAGGTACGTGAAGCCGTGAAGGACGAAGATGCGGAAATTCTTGTGATTGCGGCCAAAATAGAGTCTGACATTGCCGAGCTCGAAAGTTATGAAGAAAGGCAGATGTTCCTTGAAGAAATGGGACTGGAAGAATCGGGAGTTGTAAGGCTCATCCAAAGCGCCTATTCACTCCTTAATCTCAGGACATTCTTCACTGCCGGTGCGGATGAGTGCAGGGCATGGACCATAAACAAAGGAGACAAGGCACCGAAGGCAGCCGGAGTCATCCATACAGACTTCGAAAAAGGCTTTATAAGGGCCG
>JBJFDE010000404.1:0-4092 GCA_051889855.1 Candidatus Cryptobacteroides sp.
GTGGTCAGCAGATAAATGTCGCGGAATCGGTAATCCTTCGGGTACATTGCATTCAGACGGTCTATGAGCGTTTACGGCTGATTTTGCGCCTTCCGCAAAATGCTCTGCCAGGGCATTGCTGTTTGACCCGGGACGGAGGCTTGTTGAAATGACAACTACTTTAGGATGAACGGTTTCAAAACCATATAGTTCATTGAATTGCTGTACTGTATTCAGGTGAATTACTTCCATAGACTTCCGATTTTGATGCAAAAATACACATATGTCGGAAAAGGCTATGTGTATGAATTACGGAAAGGATTACCATTTTTATGGTGATGGTTTCTGTGATTGGCGTTGATGCGACAATTGCAAAATGCTTCCTGGGCGTTTTAATGTGTGCGTCAGCGCAAGGAAGACGAGCCCCGCCGCTTGATGTTATTCCTCGTCGATTCGCTCAATCTTGAAGATGACCGGACGCGTGCCGTCCGAGCAGCATGCAATCATCTCATTCTCTCTGGCCATCCAGCCTTCCATTATTGAGCCACCATGCAGGCCTGCGTAGATGTCTCGTGAAATGGCATCCCAAGCTTCCGAACAGTGCGGCATTTTAGGACCGCCTGCAACAGTATCCGGATTGGCTGTGGTTTTTACCAGAGTGTTGAGACCAGCGTGCCAGAAATGGTCGTTGTTCTCGTCCCTTTCAAACAGGAACTCATCACCTACGTTATAGCAAGGGCACATTCCCGGGCAGGGGTCTGCGCAGTATTGCTTCTGAAGTTCGGGGTACAGTTTCTTATCAATGACTGTTACTTTGACTTTATGTTTCATAGAATTGTATCTCTAAATCTATTCAGGATTGCATATGCGGTCTTGCACTTCGATTGTGACGGCATTGACAATCAATCTTTGCCATAGTACCAATTGTTAACTTGAACAAAGGTACTAAAAACGGTTGTATCTATTGGTTTTCTCCAATAATTCGTCAAATGGAAAACTGATGGAAACAATAAGTGCAGTATTCTCTTGATTATCTGCTGATGTAGTTTCAAGACAATCATCCGGAGTTTTGGTGAAAATCAATAGAATAGCACCCTAAATGTTGCAGGTGTGATTGAAATCGCTTATATTTGCAGGTAGAAATTTTTGCAAAAATTTTCTACCTGGATACTATGCGAATTGTTGATGAGATTGAACATCAGATACAACAAAGCGAGGCTGGAACCTTGTTCTTTGTATCGGACTTTGCGAAAACTGGCAATGATGTGTTTATAAGCCGTCTCTTGTCGGAATTCACAGAGAAGGGACTTCTGTGCCGATTGGCAAAGGGAGTCTATTATAAACCTATTCAAACGCGTTTCGGCATTCTTTATCCGGAAGTCGGCGATTTAGTTAAAGCTATAGCCCGCAGAGATAATGCCCAAGTATTGCCGACAGGGGAGACTGCACAGAATATGCTGGGACTCTCCACGCAGGTTCCGATGAATTATGTATATTTGACATCGGGGTCGGCTCGCAAAATCGAAGTGGGCCCTCGCACCGTTACGTTCAAACGATGCGTCCCGAAGAATTTCGCAGCCAAGGACAAGTTCCTGGCCATACTGATCCAGGCGATGAAATCAATCGGAGAGAACAGGATGACCAATCAACATCGTACGGTTATCAAAGGTCTTCTGCAGAAGAACCTGCCGATTGAGACTTTTGAACAAGACTTGAAAGTAGCTCCCATCTGGGTAAGGAAAACAATTTGGAATATCGCAAAGGAGATTGAACAATGACAAAATGGATTGATAAAGAGTTGTTGGAACGCAAAGTAATCCTTCAGCAGGCAGCAGCAGGGGAGCATCTTCCGGAATATGCGGTTGAGAAAGACTGGTGGGTGAGCATGACGCTGAAAGCTCTATTCCAGACTTCTTGCAAAGATTACCTGGAGTTCAAGGGCGTACCTCGCTAAGCAAAGGCTGGCACCTGATTGACCGTTTTTCAGAAGACATTGATGTGGCGCTCAATCATCGATTCTTTGTGCCTCAACTTGATAACAACACCCAACTAAAGAATCTCCGCAAGAAGAGCCGCAAGTTCATTGTGGCCACTCTTGCCGAAGATCTTGATGTGCAGCTGAAAGCGCTTGGCCTCTCGGGCTATGAGTTAAAACCTGAGATCGTTGATGGAGCCGGCAATCCAATTTCGTCAGACGCGGACCCTACGGTGATTTATGTTAACTATCCTTCCGTCTCTTCTGACAGTTAACCGTATGTGCCTTCAAGAGTCAAGATTGAGATCAGTTGCCTTTCGATGGATGAGCCATTTGAACTGCGAAACATCAGCTCAATCATCAGTACACATTTTCCGGATGATGATGGGGAATCTGAATGCACGATACCGGTAGTCCTTCCTTCAAGGACATTCTTGGAGAAAGCATTCCTGCTGAATGAGGAATTCCAGAAGCCGGAACCGAGGAGTCTCAGAATGACTCGCCACTTGTACGACCTCGAGAGGCTGATGGATACAGAATTCGGGAAGATGGCCCTCTCGGATAAGGAGTTGTATGGCAAGATTGTGGAGCATCGCCGCAAGTTCTATCATGTTGGGTATGCCGACTATGACAAGGACTATCCTGGATTAATTGAGTTCCTCCCTCCGGAACGATGCTTGAAGGAATGGGCGGCTGATTATGGCGAGATGCTGGAGCACTTCGTGTATGGAGAGCACCTTTCTTTTGAGAATCTTCTCAAACGCATCCTCGAGCTTCAAGAACGATTCCGGGCTTTAAGATAGCGATGACTCTATATTTTTACCTCCGCAGAAAGCTATACCAATAATTGCATCTAGAGGACACCCTGACAGGTAGTGGGTATTTCACGGAGAATCACCAAGTAAACAAGTTGTTGCATTTATATACGATGATATGATTGATCGGGCACATTTAGAAGAATGGGCTGATATGCAATCAGCGAAGGGGGGATTCCCTGAACTGATAGGCGTTTAGTGTACGTCTCGGTTACTCCGTATTTGGAAAAATGCTATATTCCATACGGAAGCGCTGTGTATATGGGCGGTCCAGACGGAGAGGTTGATGCGACTCAACAGACAGAGTATATACCACAAGGAAAGAGTCTTCTTGAGTTTGGGACGAACTCTGCTGTACAATCTAAGGCTGAGGATGATTATTCAAAACGCAGTTCAGACGCAAACATCGATAAAGCGGAGATCACATTCATTTTTATGACGCCGCGCGTATGGGAGAAAAAAGATGAATGGGTAGAGAGTAAAAAGAAGGATGGAATATGGAAAGATGTCCGTGCTTATGATTCTACTGTTATTGCACAATGGATTATTTCTGTTCCACCAGTAGAGTTGTGCTTTGCCCCACATGTGGGGATTCAGCCTGATTATTTGATTATTGGAGAAGAACGCTTAGAGGAACTACTTACAGGACGGGATCTTAAACTGCGACCTATGTTCTATACTGCAGGTCGTGAGAAGATTGCCCAGGAACTTTTGGGAATCGGTGAGCTGCTTGCAATCCTCATAGTCTCGCCCGCGGGTGGCCATGGAAGGTTGCCGACTTACCGTAAGGGAAGTGGGCAAGTGCCGATTTATACATAACGAAGCCCGGCAAAAATGCCAGGTTTATATCTCGAAGATAAATGCCCGTGAAACGGGAATTTACCGGCTAAACGCTTTGCCCGAGTTTGAATGCGTCATCCATCTTGCCGTTGCCGTGGATTTCATACGGGGCTGTGACCCCTCCGCAGAAGATGTGCCCCCTAAGTGCCGATTTGCCAAAGCAATCAATCCAGCCTTGCAGGCCACTCTCAGCACGATTTGGTGTTTCTTCCTCATTTTCCGCAGCCGTGGTCAGCAGATAAATGTCGCGGAATCGGTAATCCTTCGGGTACATTGCATTCATACGGTCTATGAGCGTTTTCATCTGGCCTGACATCTCATAGTAATAGATTGGCGTTGCCCAACATACTACATCGGCATTCAGAACAGCCTCCATTATGGCAGGCACATCGTCCTTGAATATGCAGCTACCAGTTTTCTGGCACGACAGGCAGCCGACGCAGAACTTGATTTCCTTGCCGCGGAGAGAGATGAATTCCACCT
>JBJFDE010000405.1:0-4086 GCA_051889855.1 Candidatus Cryptobacteroides sp.
TTTCACTAAATCTGCTAAGTTAAATTCAAGAGTTCCGGCAGATTTAGATGCACCTATTTTCACTCCGTGTATACAAGCATTATAAACCTTACTACAATTTGATGTAAATGAAGATATATATTCAGCACCTGATTCCACAACGTCGTAAACTGCTACGTTTTGATCAAAAGCAGTAGTATTGTCTGTTGTATTTGTTTTAAAAACAATTTCATAAGAAACTGGATCTCCGCCGCCTACGCCACTTCCAGAGCCGGCAGTCGTAGTGCCTTCTGCGGAAGCAGCGTCTGAATCAGTGTATGAAGTGCCATCACCGATGGCCTTTACATAGAGAGTCTTTGTGGCGCTTGCTGAAAGACCAGTCCAAGTATATTCTGTAGAGGTTTGGGTAGCCAAATATGAAACGCCGTTATCAAGACTAACTTGATATCCAATTGCATTGGTAACTTCATCCCATGAAAAAGTCAGGCTATTTACAGTTTGCGCTGTACAAGAAAGATTCCCCGGAGTAGAAAGTGGTTTTCTTGTGTCAGAGCCTTCTTCAATACGGATATTATCAATGAAGCATCTCGTAGAGGCATCTGTTGCAAATTTTACTGTAGAAGGTGAAGATATAGCATTGAAATATACAACATAATCCTTAAATTCTCCACCAATATATGTTTCCAAAGAAACTGTACTAGACTGTTCTCCTGCTGCGATAGTTAAATTGATTTCCGAACTGCTCCAACCTTTTGCCGTCACAACTACACAAAAATCTTTAGACAAATCAAGTCTCTTGGTCTCGAGTGAACCCGATTTACCAATTCGAATAGCACCACCAGCTTGATATGTAGCTGTTGCATAAGAAGAGAAGTTTGTCATTTGCTCTTCTGTTACTTTAGTACCTGAACCGCCTGTTGTGGTTGAATTACCTGTTGTAATCAACTCAAAAGTCTCTTCAAAAGGAAGTGAAGCAACATCCATTGCGACTCTTGATGCAGAAGCCATATTTACTATCAAAGTATTTCTTGCATTCTTCTTAAACACAAGCTCACAAGAAGAAATCTCACGAGTATAAGTCGCCTTGTCGGTCGTTACAACAACTGTCAGAGACTTCACCGTGCAAGGGAGGAAAGATGCCCAAGCAACAAAAGTACCTGTTTCATCTACAGAAAGGTTTGTTCCGTTGATCGTAAGAGCATTTGCTACGGTACTGCTAGGCTTATTAACATTTTTAGTATCTAAATAGATATAATGCTTTCCGACCATATCGGCCTCTGAATCGGCAGTCAGTTCAACTTTGCTGATAGTCTCTCCAGCAGTGAAACCGTTCAGAGTCTTGAAGGTCAACTGAGCATGAGCAACCATACGGTCCCAACTCATTGACACTGCTTCAGTTGGAATGCCTGTGTAAGTACCAACAGATGTTCCGAGCATAAAATCCGCTGCGGAATCAAAAGAATCAGCAGCCGGAGTCTGAGAGCTTGGAATGGTCACTGTCAAAGAAGGTGCATACTTAAAGTTTGTTCCATCTGTACAAGCAGAGGCTGGATATGCACCATAGAATACATATGTTCCTTCCGCAGTACCTTTGAAGTCACCTGGGACGGAAAACTGTGCGATCTCCGCATCCTCTGAAAGAGCAGTTGACTGATATGCCTTTGCAGTCTTTGAACCACTGGTTTCATCAGCCGTTGCAGTTCCATCAGCATTCTGCCATACACCATCGCAGGTATAGGTAACGCGGATAGCATCGCCTTTTGACCACTGAATGCCTGTACCAGTCCAGGCTGTTTTGGTCTCATCTTCAAGAACCGGCTTTACAGAAGTGAAAGTAAGGCCCTTGCTAGTAGTGTATTCAGGAACGAATTCGTTCTTTTGGCAAGATGCTAATGCAACTAATGCAATAGCACTTGCAAGCGAAAGTCTAACAATCTGTTTCATATTTAAATCTCTCCCATATCATTATCATCCTCATAACCATTGTTAGGAGAGTCTAAAATACTTCCGCAAAGAGCTCCTTCCGAGTGGATCTCGTACACCGTGACATCCGGTGCTTCATAAGTGATTAACTTGTTCATGATTGTTTATAATGTTAATTGTTTTGAGATAGCAGTGGGTACGACGAAAGTGCCCCTGTCGAGACGACGGAGCGAAATGCATAAATGTATAAAACTATTTTTGACTGGTATTTTAGTACCCCCCCCCAGATGATCGGAAGGGCGTGCCCTATAAGCCGTATTATATTGCTGAACAGCATATACTTACACGGCTGCAAAAGTAAGGATATTATTTATAATATCAAATTCGCAAAAACGGTAAGAAGGACAGAAAACTGATACTTTTCTAACCTTCTGAAACATAACTGCCAATCATATACGATAGTTAGATTCGAGCAAAAATGTGAGTACATTTTTGAAATTTTTTCAAAAGTTTTCTCCCGACCCCTCTTCGCCCCGTCAACGGTGCTCCGCATCCCCGGAAAAATCTCCAGACCTGCGGCTAGTATTTTTGCCGTGGCAGACCGTTGACCGGGCTGGCCACCGGCTTGATTCGGCACCCGGAAATTCTTCCCCTTCGGGGGCGATTCTTCGCCCCGGTGAGAATTCCGGCCGCAAAGGTAAGCCGGATCCGCACCATCTCAGAAGGCTCTTGCTTTTACAAGGGAGAATGCTTGCTGACTCCCGTTTCTTTTACAAGTCCCTGCTGGCCGCGACGGTCCGCAGGGACTTTTCTTTTTGAAATCCTTCCAGTGAGACGGAAAAAGGGAAGCCTTTCCCTTTTTCTCTTCTTCCGAAGTACCCTGACGGGGCGGGCCTTTTTAGTAGTTACTTATTATTCAGTATGCTTATAAGAATACTATCACTTCGTTTGTAATGCTGGCTTATCCCATCACTCTCAGGGCATTACACCTGAGCATCTAAAAAAACTCAGACAAATTACACGAGGTTTCCAGACAAATTACACGACTTTCGGCCCGTGGATTCAGACAAAATACACGAGGTTTACTGGATAATACAGACAAATACCACGAGGTTTTCCAGACGGATTCAGATGGCTCCATAGTCCTGCATCATGCCCTTGATGGTGGCTATGAAATGCGCTACCCTCGACCTGCGCACCACCTCGCGCGAGATGCGGTCCGTCCCCGCCTGCGGAATCCTCTCGCAGGTCTTCGCCCACTTCCTCGGCAGTTCGTCCATCAGGGCCGGCATCCTTGATGCCCTGTAGAGCATCGACAGGTGCGGACGCATCTCACTCTTGCGCATCCCGACCGTCTCCCGAAGGAAAGAATCCATCCTCGCCTCCGGCCAGAGGAAGTACCTCTTGGCAACCTCCCTGTCCGCCTGCAGGACGGCGTTCCTGAGAATGGTGAAGGTGATGACCCTGCCTTTGGGGTTGGTTGCGCTCCTGTCTACGGAGAAGTCTATAGTGAGGCTGGTGAGGGCGTTGATCTCCTCCTTGGCGGGGGAGAGGACACGCCTGACCAAGTCCGAGGTCTGGGAGTACTTGCCCGTAATGCAGAACATATCCTTGAACCTGTCCACATCCATCCGGTAGCAGGTGCCCGGCTTCTGGCCGCAGAGAATCTCGTACAGACGCTTGGCGTAGATGGATGTGAGGCACCGGCACTCGGCTTCCACGAACTTATGGAATCCGTAGGTGGCATTGAAGATGGTCTCCAGCATCGAACGCGTCATCGAGAAGGAGACGATGGTGTTCCTTCCGTCCGCTCCCTGGAGAGGGGACAGCGTCTCGGGATCGTTGATGATGCCCGTGTTGGTGGTGTGACGCAACCCGTCGGACGAGTCCACGAAAGTGAACCGGCAGGAGGCGAGGGCGTGAAGGGCCTCCTCCACCTCCCTGTAGTAGCGCCCGTCGGAACGGCGTCCCTTGATGAAGAACTGCATCGGAACTGTGAAGATGTACTTCTGCTGGAGCCGCCTGTTCACCGGGTGCTCCGCCCTGGCCACGGTCACATCGCCGTACTCGGTGTGTATGGTCACAAGATCCTCGAGAGAGTCCACAAGGACCCTCCCGCTCATCTTCTGACCCGATGGGATGAACTGGAAGAGCGCTATTATTGCGTTCTTCATATCCTCTCCA
>JBJFDE010000406.1:0-14797 GCA_051889855.1 Candidatus Cryptobacteroides sp.
TGAAGAAAAAACGACCCTGCCATCACTGGATGGAACTCTTACCTTCAGTGCACCGGAATTCATCGAAGCCGGCAAAAGTCTCAAAATGACTCCTAAAGGCGTATCCCATCCTGATAATGAAGAACTTGGATATTACTGGAAGGTAACCCCCGTGGAGACGACTTACGATACCACAAGGTTCCAGAACACAGGAAAAGATGCGTACGGCAAAGATAGCGACGGATCCAGGACATTCACTTTTCCTGATTCCCTCGGAACATTTACTGTCAACTGCTATGCCTATGCTCCGAATTATTCTGCTAGCACGGCATATGGATATGTTACCACGATTAAAAATGGAATCGATGGTTCGATAAGCGGAAGGCAGATACTTCCTTCTGATGCTCATGAGAGGATAAACGGCACTGATTACTACTATGTTACAGTAAACGGTCTGAAATGGATGAGGCATAATCTTGACATCAACGGCGGTGTGCCTTTCAGGAAAGCCAAGATTATGGACAACGTTTTCGGAAGATATTACAGCTACGAAGAAGCCTTGAATGCCTGTCCTCAGGGATGGAGGCTCCCTACCGATGCCGAATGGATTTCACTTTGCAAGGAATTGAGCAGTTCAACCGAATTGAAGGAACATGAAGACATTCCGGGCGTTGCATCCGGGCTCATGGTTAACGCAAGCTTCAATACCGTCAATATGTGGACATACTGGAAAGAAGTGGGAGACCCTGTCAACAGTGTCAAGATGGAAATGATTCCCGTGGGTTTCGCCAATCTCGGTGAAAAGTCTGACAAAGCTGATACTGAATGGCTTGAAATGACTTATCCGAAAGCTTCATTCGATGGTTTGTACAGCTATGCGGCTTTCTGGACTGCCGATGCAGCTGACAATGACCAGGCATATTACAGATATCTCCATGTCAAATCTCCTGATTTCAAGATAGGAAAGGCTGACAAGAAATATTTCGGTGCATCAATCAGATGTGTAAAAGAATAATTTAAAACAAAACATTATGAAAAAGAATGGAATGATTACCCTGGCTGTCATCGTGGCAGTTGTGCTTGTACTTTTCTTCTGGTGCAAGAATGTATATAATGGTATGGTTGCGGCAGAAGAGGGTGTAGGAGCAGCCTGGGCACAGGTCGAGAATGTTTACCAGAGAAGAGCTGACCTCATCCCTAATCTCGTTGCAACAGTCAAAGGCTATGCAGCTCACGAGTCATCAACACTTGAGGGCGTGATTGAAGCAAGGTCAAAGGCTACACAGGTGACTGTCAACCCTGAAAACCTTACACCGGAGGCTCTTGAGAAATTCAACCAGGCACAGGGAGAGCTTTCAAATGCACTCGGACGCCTGCTCATGATTACGGAAAATTATCCTGATTTGAAGGCTAACGAGAATTTCCGTGACCTTCAGGCACAGCTCGAAGGGACAGAGAACAGAATTACAACCGAGAGGATGAAATTCAATGACACTGCAAGGGCATACAATACAATGATAAGGAAATTCCCGAACAACATCCTTGCTGCGATGTTCAATTTCGAGACCAAGGGTTATTTCCAGGCTCAGGAAGGTGCTGCAACAGCTCCGAAGGTAGAATTCTAAAAGAAGTTCGTAAGTAATGAAGACTTCCAAAATCCTTAAGGCAGCCCTGATGACAATCGGGGCTGCTTTGCTATGTCTCAATCTGTCTGCCATTCCACACTGTCCTGATCCTCCGAGGCTCGTGAATGACTTCGCAGGACTCTTCAGCCCGGGTCAGACTGCGGAATTGGAAAGGATGCTAGTGGACTTCAGCGACACTACCTCCAACCAGATTACTGTTGTGACTGTAAATGACCTCGAGGGCTATGATTCAAGCGAATATGCAACCCGCATCGGCCTTGACTGGAAGGTGGGTTCAGCCGAGTTCAACAATGGTATCGTCGTGCTGGTGAAGCCAAAGACTCCCGACTCCTATGGAGATGCATTCATTGCAGTGGGATATGGACTTGAAGGCGCGATTCCTGATGCTTATGCCACACGCATTGTCAAAGAGCAGATGATTCCTCATTTCAAGGAGAATGATTATTATTCAGGCGTGAAGGATGCCTGCGTGAAACTGATGAAACTCGCCAGCGGAGAAATCTCAGTCAGCAACGAAGATGATGAGGATGAGGCATTCTTCATATTCCTGAGCATTCTGATAACATTGGGCGTTCTTGTTCTGCTGATTATTGCCGTCATGAGCAAAGATGGCGGCAACAACAATGGGAGCAGGGGCGGTAGCGGCCCAACCATCATCATCGGTCCTGGCAGCGGAAGAGGAGGCAGCAGTTTCGGAGGAGGATTCGGCGGAGGAAGTTTCGGCGGGGGAAGCTTCGGAGGCGGCGGATTCGGTGGCTTCGGAGGCGGAAGCTTCGGCGGTGGCGGTGGCGGTGGCAAATGGTAGGCCACCACGACAGAGCCATACTGTTTGTCCGAAATAATCTCAGGCCCGAGGTTATATAAGGTCTGGGATTATCGCAGGACTGAGGCTATCGCAGGTCTGTGACCACCCATGAAGACGTTCTTTCCTCAGGCTTGAAAAAAGAAGCCTGCCTGAGCTGAGTTGAAAAAGTCATCGACTTGATTGTGATGTTGAAAACTACGGCATCCGAAGTCGTAAAAGAAGCAGTCTCAAGCTTTGGATTGGCAGATGAGCCGGATATTGTGAGCCTGCACTCACGTATTCCGATGGAATTTACTGGCAGGAGAAGATATTCAATTGAGCCTTCTCCTGCCTTTTTCATTTCTTTTATCTTGAATGCGGAAGCAAGATTGACCAGCATGGTGGCAGGGTCTGCAGGCAGGGATGAGTCACCTGCGGCCTCGATTACCATCTCTTTTGAAAGGTTATCAGAAATCCATACTGACTCTCCGTCGCAGATTACCTCCATGCCGGAGGATTCGTGGCGATAGCATGTACCCTGAAGTTGAAGCTGTCCGTCACCATATACTGGAACCCCGGACAGGGTCGAAGAATAGGTGTATGATATTTCCACATAATTCGCCCCGACCTTTGCAGCAAGGGCCTCAAAAAGGTTGTCCCCTCCGGTAGCCATTGCCTCAGGCAAAAACACCATCAGGGACATGATCATAGTTAAAATCAATCTCATTCCTTTACAAATTCACGTATTATCTCATCAAGTTCCTCGAAGCTGACAAGGACTTTTCTTGGCTTGGAGCCTTCCTGCGGCCCGACTATGCCGGCAGCTTCAAGCTGATCCATGACCCTTCCGGCTCTTGCATAACCCATGCCTAAACGTCTCTGGAGGTCGGAAGTTGAGCCTTTCTGGGTTGAAACCACCATTCTTGCGGCATCCTCGAACATGGAATCAATATTGGACATGTCCAGGTTTCCACCGCCCGGTTCTCCATCCTGAGCCTCTGGTACAGGCAGATAATATGGAGTGTTGTAGCACTGCTTGAATCCTTTCTGAGATGAAATGAAGTCCGTAATCCGGTTGATTTCCTTCATGCTCACCAAGGCGCACTGCACTCGGTCGATATCGACTCCGGCATAGTAGAGCATGTCACCCTTTCCTATAAGGTTCTCAGCACCGCTGGTGTCGAGGATGGTGTTGGAGTCGATTCGGGAAGTCACCCTGAAGGCGATTCGTGTAGGGAAGTTGGCCTTGATAAGACCTGTAATGACGTTCACCGAAGGTCTCTGGGTGGCTATGATGACATGGATACCCGCTGCCCTACCCTTCTGGGCAAGACGTACGATGGAGGCTTCTATCTGTTTTGCAGCCTTTCGTGCATCACTTCCGGCTCCTCCGGACATTGTAAGGTCTGCATACTCGTCAATGACAACTACCAGATATGGCAGGTATTTATGTCCTTCGGTAGGAAGGAGCTTTCTGTCCTTGTACTTTTCATTGTACAGCTTGAGGTCATTGACTCCTGCAAGCTTGAGCAGGTTGTAACGCTGGTCCATCTCGATACAGAGGGAGTTCAGCACCTGGTCTGCCTGTTTCGGTGAATTGATTATGGCTGACTCTGCTTCCTCCTTTTCGTCTGCCGCAAGAGGCAGGACTGCAAGATAGTGCTTGAGCAGAGATTTATAGGCCGTGAACTCCACCACCTTCGGGTCGATGAATACGAATTTCAGTTCAGAAGGGTGTTTCGCATAAAGGAGCGAAGATATTATCACGTTCAATCCCACCGATTTACCCTGCTTGGTAGCACCCGCAATCAGAAGATGCGGAGCATCGGTGAGGTCAAAGGTCTTGACATCCTGGGTAATCGTGTATCCGAGTGCCACAGGCAGTTCTGCCTTGCTGTTGCGGAATGCATCGGAATTGAGCATGGCCTTTAGCGGGACGATGGTCGGAGTGCTGTTCGGCACCTCGATGCCGACGCAGTCAGACAATGTGACTACCCTGACACCCTTGGCTCCAAGAGCCATCGCTATCTCTCTGTGGAGATTCTCGATTGAAGAAACCTTCACACCGGGAGCCGGAACCACCTTGTAGAGAGTGACGGTCGGTCCTACTACGGCAGTGACTCTGACAACCTCGACACGATAGTTCATCAGAGTAGCCCTGATCCTGTTGTTGTTGGTCTCAAGCTCCTGCTGACTGACCATGTGTTTTCCGCTGGAATAGTCGTCAAGAAGGTCAAGAGGCGGGAACTGGTAGCGCTCAAGTTCCTGTCTGTTGTCAATCCTCGGCAAGTCTTCAATCACCTCGGTATTGATATTATCCTTCATGATGACTTCCATGGGAACATCTTCCTTGTCTTTGTCATCATTATTCACAGGCAAAACTTCAATGTCTTTATTACCGGCATTCAGGTTGTCGCTGCTTTTCGGGCCGTCCTCACTATCCTCAGGACCGACAATTCCAAACGGCTCATCATCCATGTCATCAACAGGCAGCTCATCAGTTTCCATAAATGGCTCATCTGCAGGAGTTTCCGCTTCAAAATACTCGGCATCCAAAGTCTCTGCTGCAGGCACGTCATCATTCTCTGCAGACACCGCAACCTCTGCATTCTCCGCCTCAGGTTTCTTTTCACCAAGATGTCCGAACCACTCGGCAAACCTGCGGCTTGCGAATATCAGCCATGCTACTGCCACCACAAGCAGGAAGAGTCCCGTTCCCAGCGGTCCTACAAGATTCTTTATCCATGCAACTACTGCACTGGCCGCATCTCCGCCAAGTCCTCCTCCGAAAAATGTATCTGCACACACAAGGGATGAAAAGAATGAAAGGATGAGCGAGAGGATGAATGCGCCACTGAGTGAAAGGATGGAAAGGCGTGCAAGCCCGATGCTCTTTTCAGGATAGAAAAGCCTGTATGATATGGCACCAAAAAGGAAAATCACGGCAAAACTGCCCAGTCCGAAGCACTGCTCCACCAGGAAACGGCTCCATCTGTATCCAAGTTTGCTTCCCGCATTGGCCACATCCACATTCTTGTCCATCATGTCAGGGTTGGAAAGCAGGCTCTGGTCAGCCGACCACGTGAAAAGATAGGAGACCACGAAAACGAAAGTGCATACGGTGAACATCCCCGCCGCAAGGCCGAGGAACTTGAACAGGCGGACTTTCTTTTCGGGAGTCATACTAGACAAGAAAGAGAAACGTTTGCGCTTCTCTTTCCCTGTATCTTCTGATTTCTTGTTTTGTTTTGTCTTTTTAGCAGCCATATCAACCTTTACGCTGTTTCTTCATTCTCATAATGTTTTTCTGTCTCTGGCCCATTCCTTTGTTCTTCTGACCAGGATTAAGTCCCGGCCTCTGGAAGGAGGCATCTGAGGATATCTTGTTGAGCTGCAGTCCTTCAGGCACCTTGATGCGGTAGTCGGAAAGTTTCTCTATGTCCTGGAATATGGTCTGGTCTGACACGCTGTCCTTGTTCCATATAAGATATTGCTGTCTCATATAAATTGCCAGCGAGCGAATCATGGCCGTCTTGACTTCCCCGTCCTGATGGTCGGCAATCAAGTCTATGATGCTTTCGATATTCCTTCCATAATGAGTCGCCTTGATGGGTTTCTTCTTGATGGGAACAACTTCAGGACGTTCATTGAAATGCTCTTCGGTCGGTTTCGGATATGGTGAGTCGATGTCCAGAGTAAAATGCGAAATAATATGGAGATGATCCCAAAGTTTCTGTTCGTAGTTTTCCTGAAGATAGACCTGAGGATTGAGGATTTCCATCACCTTCACGACCGCCCTGGCCTGCTCATTCCTTTTCTGCCTGTCTTCAATGGTATTGAGATAATCAACCATTTTCTGCACGTTTCTTCCGTACTCCGGCATCCACAATTTGTCTCTTTCTGTATTGTACAGAAGTTTGCAAGTATCAATATTGTTTTCCATATAAATATATTGTCCGCCGGAACAATCCGGCGCGTTTGGTGCAAAGATAACAAAATGGTATCAATCACCGAAAAATATCAGAGGATTTTTTCGACGGCAATTCGTTCTCCGCTTCCAAGATACCAAATAAAAGCCTCCACCTCTTCATATCCCATTCTGTGCCAGAGGCCTGCATACCTTCCGAGCTGTTCCACATATTTCTTTTCATGGACACCGGTCTTGTAATCGATGACCGTTATCTTGTTCCCGTCCCTTATGACCCTGTCAGGCCTGTACACCTGTCCGTCAACATCCACAAGGGAGGTTTCGTTCAAGACCTGGCTTCCATCTTCCGGGAACCATCCATATTCCAGAGCCTCCGATATCCTTTGCGACAGCAAACCAAGCACCCCAGAGGCTTCAGCGGAAGAAATTGTACCATCAGCAACTGCCTGACGGACAGATGGTTCCAAATCATCAGGAACGACGACACGGGACAGAATATCATGGAGGACAATTCCTCTGATGCGGTTCGACGCAGATATTCCGGCACCTTCCTCCCCGGCAAAGAAATCCACCGAATCTGCGGAAAATTTGAGCCTTCCCCTCTCCCTGACATCCACTTTGGCTCCATCCGCGTCATTCATATCCTGGTCCGTGTCCGATGGTTCCGGATTGAGCGGGAACGAGGGGATTTCGCCATAAGATGAGATCGGGAAGGTC
The DNA here is from genome assembly GCA_051889855.1 of Candidatus Cryptobacteroides sp. GTDB lineage: Bacteria > Bacteroidota > Bacteroidia > Bacteroidales > UBA932 > Cryptobacteroides. The sequence goes on from JBJFDE010000406.1 coordinate 7,055, forward strand.
GCCACGCTCTCTTTTGATTTACGGAAAGCCCTGAAATCCACCATGCTGCCATAGTCATACCTTTCAAAATCATCATCATTTTCATGCTTGATGACAGGAAGCACTGATGAAGATGAGGCAAACCACCAAAGCATCTGGGAGAAATCCTTGAACTGAGTCAGATCATTGGCCTGCACCGCCTTGACACATTTTGCCGGCGGAGTCTTGGCAATGATGTGCATGCCGAGCACGGCCCTTGTCATCGCAACATACAGAATGTTGATATTGTCCACCATCTGCAGGAAAGACTCCCTTCTGTAGGATTCATCAAACAATGTCGATGCGCTGCCCTGGGAAAGGCTCACGTCATATACTCCTTCGGCAATACCCTCCAACGGAGTGCCGGAGAGATTTGGAGAGCACCAGTAATTACTTGATTTATAAAATGTTATATTTTCCGCGAAAGGCAGGATTACATAATTGAAATCCAGACCTTTGGACTTGTGTACGGTCATCACCCTGACTGAATTGCCGGATGAAGGAGAAGATATTGAAGGGTCTTCGCTTGCAAATTGCTTGAGGAAGCCTCTGAGATTGTTGCCTTCTGAAGCCACATAGTCCTGGATGAAGTCAAAAAATGACTGGATGTGCAGGGCTTCACCCCTCCAGGCCTGCTCAGGGTCACTCTTCTGCAGGCTTCTGAGCAGACTTTCTGCAAGGTCTTCGAGGGTGGTCCAGGCCGAAGGAAGGGCCACATTCAAGGAAGTGGCAAGGTAACCGTTCACAGTGTCGGAAGGATTGTCCACAAGCGACATCAGCGACGACAGCCTCCTTACAGTCAGGGAGCTCTTCACCCTCAGGGAATCATCTGTCAGGACAGGGATTTCATTGTCTATCAGATAATTGGAAACCTTCTCACCGGAAGAATTGCTGCGCACCAGCACTGCAATGTCGGAATATTCTGCACCATGCTCCAAAGCCTGCCTTACACTTTGCAGCACAGCATCAAGTTCCTTGTCCTTGTCGCAGAAGGTCAGGCTGACTGAGCCTTCATCACTGCTTTTGCGAATTTTCTGCGATACGTCCTCATAGATTCCTCCAAGGCTGGCTCCATTGTAAGCATATTGACTGCCAAGCAATTGTGCAGCTTCAGAAAAGAAGGAATTGTTGAATCTCACGATATTTCCAAGACTTCGCCAATTGGAATCCAAAGGATTGAGGCTGTGACGGGGGAATTCCTCAGGCACAATCTTGTCGAGCAGGTTCCAATCGGAACCCCTCCATCTGTAAATGCTCTGTTTCACATCGCCCACTATCAGGTTCTCACCTCCCCTCGAATCACTCTCGGAAAGCAGCGGCTTGAAATTCTGCCATTGTACCATTGAGGTGTCCTGAAATTCGTCAAGCAGGAAATGGTCGTAACGGACTCCGGTCTTTTCGTATATGAACGGGGCATCAGAGCCGTCGATGATATCACGCAGAAGGGTGTTCGAGTCGTCGATGCTCAGGACATTCTTCTCTTTGAGTATCTGGTTGAAGGCGTCGCTCAGTTCCCCTGCAAGTCCCAGTCCGTAAATCTGGCCGTCGAGGATAAGGGCGGTATTGTAGATTTTGAATCTTGTGCCGAAGAGTCCGAGGAAGTCTTCCATCGGGGCATCAAGTCCTCCTGCAAGTTTGTCAAGAAGGCCGCGTCTTGCCTTTGCAAACCAGGATTCAGGATTGGAAGCGTTTTTCACGAAGGAATCCGTGAGCATCGGAACAGTCTGATTGTCTTCCAGTTGCGCATAAGTATAGAAGGCATTCATGAAATGTCTATTGCTGTCGGCAGGGGCCACTCCGGAGCTTGCCAGAAAGTCCAGGGCCCATTGTGCCGCCTGCCTCACATCCCGGACATAAGCTCCGATGATTTCCCGGCAACTTTTGCGTATTTTCATCAGGTTCTCCGTCTTGCAGACCTGATTCTCGTCCACGCCCGAAATCTGGAGAGCCTCCTGACGCTGGGTTGATTTGAGCCGGAGTGCCATAGAAAGCAAATTGGCATCAAGACTGTATCTCTCTCCCCTTTCAATCTGTTCCAGCACATTTGCGGTAAGCCAGTCAAGGAGGTTCGAATCCTCCTCCGTGAGCGAGTCGAGCACTCTGTCCACGCTTTCCGACACAAGCGAATCCTTGTCCAGTTCCACCTGATAGGAGGCAAACTGGCCTATTTCCTTGGAAAAGGCCCTGAGGGTCTGCTGGAAAAATTTGTCTATTGTGCTGACAGAGAACGCACTGTAGTCGTGCAGTATGTCATGGAGCACAGTCCGCGCCTTGAGGCTCATGCTGCCATCGTCCGGGAAAACGGACGGAATAAACTCCCGTCTGTACGGGGAGTCCTGCGGAGAAGTTGCAAGGTGGTGCAGTTCCAGCAATATTCTGGCTTTCATCTCATCAGTGGCCTTGTTCGTGAAGGTCACAGCCAGAATGCGTCTGTAGGTATAGCGGTCCTGGTTGCCAAGGAGCAGTCTTATATATTTGAGTACCAGGCTGTAAGTCTTGCCCGATCCTGCCGAAGCAGTCATTATTTCCAGCATAGCTTTTCAGTATTGGAAAGGTTATGGGCCTCAGCGGCCGCAGATATTCTTGAAATCACAGTAAGAGCATATTTCCTCATTCGAAGTCCTTGTGAAGGGTATGGTTATGTCCTTCATCCTGTCCAGCATCGATTCCATGTGCCCGGTCATCAGGTTGGTAAAGACCGCATTGCTTGGCACGCTGACAGGAGCTTCCCTGAACAGTTTTGCAGTGGAATATATGCAGTTCAGCAGAGTTTTGCCTTTTACCTGGGGAAGATTGCCGCAAAGCATGTCGTAAATGTAGAACTGGAGGGCAATCTTCGGTCTGTCCTTGATGTCCGGGGTGAAAATCTCATCTGCTATGTCCTGTGCATTGTCGTCAGTTATATCATAGTCATGGTCGAGGACCTTTCCGGTCTTATAGTCCACAATCCTCACGGTACCCTCCCGGAAACTGTCCAGCCTGTCAATGTAGCCCTTGAATCTCTGGCCGTGCAATTCTCCGGTCACTTCAACTTCTCTTCCAAGGATGTCAAAAGCCTCAACTCCTTCATTCTGAAGGATTTCAAGGTCCCTCTGCAGGGTCTTGCGCACATACCTTACAATCACATCCGCCACCACAATATTCCTTCCGGATATGTCCATGGCATTTATCTGCCTCATTATCAAAGCCTTGACTTTGCTCCTGATATCATCTTCGCGTCCGAGCCATTCCTTTATATATTGCCGGCTCACGGACTGCATGTAAGGAAGGACCTCATTTTCACCTTTGTCGTCAAAGTCGAATTCGGGTGACATTGCCTCCGGAAATGAATAGATTGAGCGCATGGTCTCATGATAGACCGTGCCGAACATTCCCATGTCAAGGGATTCTGCCACTTCGTCTTCCATCTTCAGATGCCTGACCGAAGAATAATAGAATTTGGCCGGGCAGCTCAGGTAATTCTGGAGGGCCGTAGCAGAGAGCCTGAGCCGGCTGATTTCCCTGATGTCTTCCTCAGTTTTTTCAATTTCCTTCACCTGCATCACGGACATAGAGTCGAATTTGACCACATATCTCTCAACAGGAAGGTTGAAATGGTATTCCAGTTGTTTGATGTAGCGGCTCTCTTCACCTGACCTGAGGCCCTCCGTCCTGGAGTCAACAAGCATCCACACGTTTTCCGCCCTTGATATCATCCTGTAGAAATAATAGGCCCAGACGGCATCCTGATATTCATAAGTAGGCAGGCCGAATCCTTTCCTGAGCTCCGGAGGGATGAAGGAAGAGCTTACGCTCCTGCGCGGGAAGATGCCTTCGCCACAGGACATGATGATAAGGTTCCGGAAGTCCAAAGCTCTGGTTTCCAAGGGTCCCATTATCTGCATTCCCTTGAGAGGCTCACCGCGGAAATGCACTGACACTGAGCTGAAAAGCTGATTCAGAAGTCTTACGTAGGTCATCGGCATGACTGCGAGGGAAATGTCCTGCAAGATGTTGACGCATTTATAATAATGGCTTGCGAATTCCAGTTCGAGGGCCGAATCCGGATTTGAAGCCATTTTCCTTCCGAACATGCTTATTACATTTTTCTGATATTCGGCGAATGCGTTTATCTGGTCCGGGGAGGTTGATTTATGGTCCCGGATGACGGGCGTGAAAATCGCGCTCAGAAGCTGCGAAGAGGCAAAATCTTCCCGGGCAATATAGTATTTGGCCCCTTTCTTTATTTCGGTGACAAGGTTTTTGATTTCATCGTCCCCGTCCGTGGCCATCTTGAAAATGGAGGTGGAAAAGAGGTCCCAGACCTGCTTGTGGTAGAAATACCATTTTCCTGCCCTGTTTGTCGCATGGAGCTGGATGGAGTTGATGCAGGACATGAGGCAGAAGAATTCCCCTGAAGTGGCCGGGAGTCCCATCGTGACGTTTATGTCCCTGATTTCCGGAGGGATGGAGTTGAGTACCGGGGTGAGCATGTTCTCGTCCGGGAGAACGATGGCTGTTTCTTCGGGATTGATGTCCCTGAGAATGTCCGGCAGCCTTTTGGCCTGTCCGAATGATGAAGGAATGCTGATCACCCTTACCTTTGGTGTGGAAAGGCCATCTTTGTCCCAACTTCCCGCCTGGGAAAATTCCTGTACATTGTCGGACATGAAAAAGGACGAACGGTTCTGCGGATTCCGGATCATTTCTCCCGACCAGTCCCAGCAGAACTCTGCCATGGACGCATCCCTGAGTTTTCTCAGGAGCACTTTTTCACATTCATTCAATGCATTCAGGCCTATGAACACGAAAACAGTCCCTTCTGGGAACATTCCGTCAAACACATCAGCGGCGGATTGGGATATGAGTTTGTCCGCAAGGCTCCTATATACCATCCCCTCATAGGCCATCCACTTTTCTTTCAGGGATTTATTATAATTATTATATAATGGATACAGGATGTTCCATATCTGGAGGAAGCGGGCCTTGACATTCGGATTGTCGCTTCCTATGTCCACGGTGAGTTTTCCCGAGGCATCGTTGAAATGGCTCAGGAAACTTTCCAACGCCTTCCTCTGTGTCGGGGTCAGGTAGGAATATGTGTCCTGAATCTGTTTGAAGTCGGCTACATTGGCGAAGAGCTGGGCCGGGTCCGCAAGGTATTTGTCCACATCGTTGAAATCTCCAAGGATGACGTCACCCCAAAATATGAATTCGTCGAGGGGTTCAGCCTTGGGATTGAGGGCACTGTAGCAGGAATGCAATTCTATCAGAAGCCGCACCCTGTCCGATGCGGCACAGCCTGCAGCCTTTGCGAAGAAATCGTTGATTGTGAACATCCCGGGCATTACGAAGGGCGCACCGGAAGGCACCTCACAGAGGTATTTCCGGAAAAACACCATCGACCTCCTGTTCGGAAAGATAAAGCATTTCCTTCCAATGTCCCCCTGCGCGCAATAATGCTCCGCAACCTGCCTGAGAAACGGTACGTTATTCATAAACCATTCATTTTTCCACCTCAAATATATGGGATTTCAAGGTGAAAAACAAAAGGTCAGATGATGCCGATTGACATTTCCCTGAGCTTTGTCCTTACGTTGTCGGGAATTTTGTCATCGCATATTATCGCATCTACCAGCGAAATACGTCCGAGTGAAGCAAAGGAGGAGTAACCGAATTTCGAAGAATCAGCAAGAAGATAGACTTTCTTTGCTGCCCTTATCATGTTCGACTTTACTCCCAGGTCACTGAAACTCGGGTAGGTCAGCTGAAAATCCTTTGATATTCCGGCTGTTGCAAGGAAAAGTTTCTGGACATTGAAATTCTTGAAGACTGATGCAGCCAGTTCTCCCGTGAGCGAAAGGGTCGGAGCCTTGAATTCTCCTCCGGATACGATAAGGTGAATTCCCGGATTGGAACCGAGGATATATGCTATGTTCAGCGCATTGGTGATGACCGTGAGATTCTTGAAGTCCACGAGAAGCTTGGCGAGTTCTGTGGTTGTGGAACCTGAATCAAGAATTATGGTGTCCCCTTCTTCAATGAAGGTGACCGCTTTCTTTGCGATTTCTTTCTTTTCTTCCAGATGATTCTGGTTGAGCAATGTGCCTGTGTTTGCAAATGAATCGAATTCCTTGAGGAATGCTCCTCCGTATTCCCTTTGGATATAGCCAGCTTTTTCAAGTGCTTCAAGATCCTGTCTTATAGTGACATCGGATACTTCAAAGAGTTCAGCAAGCTTCTGTACCTTGGCGTGACCGTCCTCGCGAATCAGATTCAAGATGCTCATTCGTCTTTGATTGAGAGCCATAAGTTTAAGGATTGGTTGCGCAAATTTACAAAAAATATTCTAAAAACGGCAAAAGCAAAGAAAGCCGTAACTTTCGAACGAAAGAAATTTTGCAAAAAACTTTCGATTGCTTTTGGATTTTAATTTCGATTGCTTATATTTGCCTCCGCAAAACCAACATAGCAATAACAAAATGCAAGTAACCGATTTACAATTACAAGCCGAAAAATGCAGAAAAAGGCTCCTGGAAGTCATCTACAGGGCAAAGGCGGGGCATACGGGAGGCGACCTTTCGATTCTCAATACCCTGACTGCATTGTATTTCCACACAATGAATGTGGAAAAAGGCAACTTGGATTCGCCTGACCGCGACAGGTTCATTCTCAGCAAAGGGCACTGCGTGGAAGCATTGTTTGTTGTTCTGGAGGCAAAAGGAATACTTTCCAAGGAAACACTTGACACATTGGGACAGTTCGATTCTCCTCTTGCCGGCCACCCGACAGTCAATGTTCCCGGCATTGAGGTTTGTTCCGGAGCTTTGGGACACGGTCTGTCAATCGGTGTGGGTATGGCAATCGCCGCCAAGATGGATAAAAGAACCTACAAGACCTTTGTTGTCATGGGTGACGGAGAACAAGGGGAAGGCTCAATCTATGAGGCAATGATGGCTGCAAACCAATACAAGCTGGACAATCTGGTCGCAATCATTGACCGCAACAGGCTTCAGATCAGCGGCAACACGGAGAATGTCATGGCATTGGACGACCTTCATTCAAGATGGTCTTCTTTCGGATGGGATGTCATGGACATGGACGGTGACAGGATGGAAGACATTGTTTCCAAGATGGATTCCATCGACTATAGCAACGGCAAGCCACATCTTGTCCTCGCCAACACGACAAAGGGAAAGGGAGTTTCTTTCATGGAAAACGTTGCCAAATGGCATCATGGAGTTCCTACCGAAGAACAGTACAGGACTGCCATTGCGGAAATAGAAGATAACATTAATAAGTTACTGAACTATGGAAAATAACATTGCCTGCAGAAAGAGCTTCACAGACACTCTCCTGTCTCTGGCACGCGAAGACAAGGACATCGTCGCTCTGGCTACGGATTCACGAGGTTCCGTAACCCTTACCGATTTTGCAAATGAGCTGCCCGGACAGTTCATCGAATGCGGCATCGCAGAACAGGATGCAGTAGGTATTTCGGCAGGTCTGGCACACAGCGGAAAGAAGGTATTCTGCTGCGGCCCTGCTTGCTTTTATGTAGCTCGCAGCCTTGAGCAGGTCAAGGTAGATCTGGCATACAGCCAGAATCCTGCAACCATTCTGGGAGTCAGCGGAGGTGTGGCATACGGCGCTCTCGGAACGACTCATCACAGTCTTCACGACATCGCTGTTCTGAGGACATTTCCTGGTATGTCCATCTTCCTTCCAAGTGATGCACGTCTAACG
>JBJFDE010000407.1:0-4037 GCA_051889855.1 Candidatus Cryptobacteroides sp.
CACCATCGCCGATGGTACTGCCCCACCAGGTGGGAGAGTAGGTAGCTGCCACTTTCTTTGACATCCTGACATCATAATTTTGGTGTCAGGATGTTTATAAAAAGGGGGTATAGCTCAGTTGGCTAGAGCATCTGCTTTGCAAGCAGAGGGTCGTCGGTTCGACTCCGACTATCTCCACAAGGCCTTCCCAAAATTGGGAGGGCTTTTTTGTTATTTTTATACAACAGGTACACTTACACTAAATTTCTGACCGATGTATTCATTCCTGATTTCTGTCCTTGCTTTGATTGCAGGTTATTTCTTCTACGGTAAGTTTGTAGAAAGAGTATTCAGTCCAGATTTCTCTCGACCTACTCCTGCCATTACGAATGCAGACGGAGTTGACTATGTTCCCATGCCTACATGGAAAGTATTCATGATCCAGTTCCTGAATATTGCCGGAACGGGACCTATTTTCGGAGCAATCATGGGTGCCAAATTCGGTCCTTCAGCCTATTTGTGGATTGTATTTGGATGTATATTCGCTGGAGCCGTCCATGATTATATCCTTGGAATGCTTTCTGTACGTAATTCTGGTGCAGGACTCCCTGAAATTGTCGGAATGTACCTTGGTAACGGTGTAAAGAAAGTCATGCTCGTTTTCGCTCTGGCATTGCTGCTTCTTGTAGGTGCAGTATTCGTTTACAGCCCTGCAGTCATTCTGGCTGACATTACCTCTGATGGCGGAGCCAACAGCATGATGATGTGGGTTGGAGCTATATTCCTTTATTATATTCTTGCATGCCTGCTTCCAATTGACAAGATTGTTGGCAAAATATATCCTGTTTTTGCTTTTGCACTTCTTTTCATGGCTGTATCCCTGATGGTATGTCTTATCATCAAATGGCCGAGCCTTCCGGAATTCTGGGATGGACTTGGTAATCTTGGAAAGCAGAGCGGTCTTCTGAAAGGACAAGAAATTTTCCCTTGCCTTTTCATAACCATTGCCTGTGGAGCAGTAAGCGGATTCCATGCAACTCAGAGCCCTCTTATGGCCAAATGCATGAAGAATGAAAAGTATGGACGTCCAGTCTTCTACGGAGCAATGATAACTGAGGGATTGGTAGCACTGATCTGGGCTGCAATATCTTCCTATTTCTTCTATGACGGGGGAGCAGAAGCCGTTGGTTCTTCCATCGCTGCTTCAGCGCCTGTAGTAGTCGGAAAAGTCTCTTTTGCATGGCTTGGACTGCTTGGTGGCATTCTTGCCCTGCTCGGAGTTGTATGTGCTCCTATCACAAGTGGTGATACTGCATTCCGCAGTGCAAGACTCATCCTTGCTGATTTCCTCCATATAGACCAGCAGCCCAAACGTAACAGAATCATCATCAGCCTACCTCTTTTCCTTCTTGCAGGACTCCTTCTTTGGTACAATATTGCAGACGAGGACGGATTCAACACAATATGGCGCTATTTCGGCTGGGCAAACCAGACTTTGGCAGTATTCTCATTCTGGACTGCAACAGTATATCTTACTAAAACATATAAAGACAGAAGGTATCTTGTCACTTTGATTCCTTCTGCCTTCATGACAGCCGTATGTCTGACTTATATCTGTATTGACAAAATTGGCTTCAATCTTCCTTCTGACTGGAATTATGCCATCGGACTGATTACATTCGTATTATCTATTGATATCTTCTACGTATGGAAAATCCGTCGCTCAAACCGCAAATCACTAAAACGCTGAGGCTGATACCATTTTTGCTTTAATGCGTTCGTTGCAAAGGTTTCCGAGACTGCCTGTGTGAGTATGTGAGAGTGAAGAGGCTTTGAGATTGCTCTTGTCTGTACTTCCGTCAGCACCTTTATAGCTGAATTTGCCCTCATTTACTTCGATGCCGACACTTTTGTAAGCATCGCGGAACGGCATACCATCCAGCGTGCGGCGGTTGACTTCCTCTACGGTGAACAGATAGTCGTAGATATTGCTGCTCTCGAGAATATGCTCGTTGACAATGATGTTTTCGAGCATATAGTCCGCCATGAAAAGACATTTGTGGATAAGCTCCAGACTTGGGAAGAGAATGTCTTTCAGAAGCTGGAAATCACGATGATATCCATGAGGCAAATTGCTGCAGAGCATGCTGATCTGGCTTTCTGTGGCCATAATCCTGTTGCAGTTACCCCTGATTATTTCCCATACGTCAGGATTCTTTTTATGTGGCATTATGCTGGAACCAGTCGTCAGGGAATCCGGAAATTTGATGAATCCGTAGTTCGGACACATATACATGCAGCAGTCTGATGCGAACTTATTGAGAGTCAATGCAATGGCTCCGATTGCGGAGGCAACTGCCCTCTCTGCCTTACCCCGGCTCAGCTGGGCGGCAACGCTGTTGTAGTCCAGGCTTGAGAATCCGAGCAGGTCCGTAGTCATCTGCCTGTCAAGAGGAAAGGAGCTGCCGTAACCTGCCGCAGAACCAAGCGGATTCTGGTCAGTCACGTTATATGCTCCGCGAAGCATGTACATGTCATCCGCAAGTGCTTCAGCATAGGCTCCGAACCACATTCCAAACGATGAAGGCATGGCTACCTGGCCATGAGTATAACCAGGAAGCAGAACTTCCTTGTATTTCTCGCTCAATTGCTGAAGTCTGTAGAACAGTGTCAGGACTTCGTCCCTGACTTTCAGCACTTCATCTTTAAGGAACAATTTGATGTCAACGAGCACCTGGTCGTTTCTCGAACGGCCGGAATGAATTTTCTTTCCGATGTCACCAAGTCTGCGTGTAAGAAGAAGCTCCACCTGAGAATGAATATCTTCTACGTCATCCTCAAGAACAAAACTACCCTGCTCAATCTCCTGTAGTATGGTATCGAGACCTTCAGTAAGCTTTTCAAGTTCTTCACTGGTCAGCAGACCGATTGACTCAAGCATCGCTATATGAGCTTTGGATCCCAATACATCAAATTTTGCCAGTCTCTGATCCAGTATCCTGTCGTTTCCTACTGTAAAATCCTCTACCAGGTCCGTTGCCTGCATACCTTTGCTCCAAAGTGTTGTGCCCATATCCGTATATTATAAAGTAATAGTTTCTATATATTTTATATATGTTCTTATGCCCTCGGAAATCTCGCTTTTGAGGACATATTCATTCTTTTTGTGTGACCTTGCAGAATCACCCGGCCCCATCTTGATGGCATCACAAGTTATTCTCATCCAATCTGATGTGGTAGGGGAGGAGAAGGTCTCGATACCGCATGCCCTGACTGCAGCAAAATGAGCAGATCCCGCAAACGTGCAGCTGGAACGATTCAGAAGATTCCTTGCTTTCAGCTTGCTTGAGCATATTTCCTGCAAACTGTTGAAAATCTCTTTATTGCTGTATTGTTCAGTCGGACGTATATCCACCACAAAAGAACATTTGTCAGGAATGACATTATGAGCTGAACCTGCATTTATTTGTGTTACATTCAGATGGACTTTGCCCATTACCGGAGAAACCTTGCTGAATTCATAAGAACGGAGTTTCTCAATGTCTTCCAGGGCAACGTAAATGGCATTTACTCCTTCATTTCTTGCCGCATGTCCGCTTACACCCTCGGCCACGGCATCTATGACGAGCAAGCCTCGTTCAGAAATAGCAGCCTTCATTCCGGTCGGTTCCCCGATTATTGCATACTTGATGTGACTGAGGCAGTTTCCCCATAAAGTTCTCATTCCGCCTTCACCGGATCTTTCCTCCTGACAAGAAAGTACAAGAGTCAGATTCTTGTTTCCTAACAGGGAAGGATTGGAATTGAAGTATCTGAAAGCGGCTATCATTGATACAACCGATCCTCCGTCATCATTACTTCCAAGTCCAGGGATGACCATGTCACCTGCAAGATTTTCACCCCTTGCCTTGCTTACTATCTCAGTTGCCTGATTCTGGTCAGGATGGAAAGGGTCGAATTCATAATCAGAGGCTGGTGAAACAGTGTCGATATGAGCACATAGCATAAGAGTCTCATAATCAGGATTATTAGTAATTTGACAAATAAGGTTGTCACCA
>JBJFDE010000408.1:0-4033 GCA_051889855.1 Candidatus Cryptobacteroides sp.
CGCCTCCGATGTCGAAGTCACCGCTTCTGGCTATGTGCATGCCCATTTGCAGGTAATCTTAATACGTTCATAGTGACTGTCTTTCTGACACCAACGTGTGACTCCATGTCATGTTCACAAGATCGGCTGTGATATCATAAACACCTGTGGTTTCACTATCAATCCACAGGCTCCATTGGTTTGATGCAGATGAAAGTTTTTTCTTGTCTGAAGGATCGGAGCCATACCATATATTACTTTCAGTGTCAACAAACTTGAAATTCATCCATGATTCAGTGGCTGTTACCTGACCATGATAGATGCCTTCAGTTCCTTCCGCAGTCTTTAATGTGGATATGACATTCTGCCCGTCCTTGTCATAGACCTTGAGATCTGGCGGATACAGACTTACACTCGTCCTGCCTCCGAATGCATCCAAAGCCTGTGTCGGCCGTCCATCACTGGTAAATGCGCCCTTGCCATAAGCCCCCCAATTGATAGTGTCATAGTACTTGGGCTTCCAGATACCATCTACCTGAGGTTCCCAATAGAATATTCCGTGACATCCTTCAATTGCTTTCATCCGGTTGAAAAGGTCAACCATCACTCTGTTTGCGAGAGCTGGTTGTTTTACTTCAAATCCGGTTTCACAGACCATTACAGGAACTTTGAATTCCTCTATAGCTTCCTTGACCCACTTTTCTGCATTGATATTGCTGTGTACTGCATCCGGATCGGTGCTGTCCCATTGGTCCGGTGTCGGATAATGAGAGACTCCTATCATGTCGAATTTGCCACCTGCAGCCTTGAAATCAGGGAAGAACCATCTTGGATTTTCAGAACCTCCCAGATGAACAATCACATAAGCGCCTGGGAATACTGATTTCACTGCATCATAGCCGGCATTGCTGACAGCAACATAATCCACGAATCTGGCTGCACCCTCCTTGTCCCAATGAATCTGTCCGTACATCATCGCTATACCGCTGTTGGTTTCATTTCCGACCTGAACCCACTTTGGATATATGCCTTCATCTTTAAGCGCCTGAAGTACGTCCTTAGTGTAGTCTGCCAATGCTGTCTTGACTTGCTCCATGGTCATGCCTTCCCATGCTTTGGGAACATTCTGATGCTCTGGATCAGCGAAGCAATCGCTATAGTGAAAGTCTATTATGAGGTCAAGTCCAAGTTCGTTAGCACGTTTAGCCTTCGCTATGACATCTGCCTTGTCACACCATGGTCCATAACCGATAGTCGCCGGGTCGTTCCATACACGCAGGCGGATGGCATTCATTCCTATTTCTTTCATCAGGACAAAAATATCTGTTTCCACTCCATCACGGTTATGGAACCTGATGCCTTCGGCTTCCTGCTCCGTGCACCAGCTTATATCCGCGCCACTTGCAAATACATATGGGACTCCCAATCCGAGTTCAGGGTAATTATTGTCTTCTGGCTCAGGATGTTCCTGATTTGATGTCTGTGGGGAGCAATTTATGCTGGCCATGCAGATTGCACATAATAAAAGTATTCTTTTCATGGTTTAAATCAGTGATAATAGTTTGTAAATTTCACAGGTTGACCTGCTTTTAATTTTACTGTTCTTGTTTCATTGTTGCATACTTCAATCTTTACATCCTGGTCAATGCCTGATATAATCACTGCTTCGACCTTTCCATTATTCCATTCAAGGTCTTCAAGGATGATTCCTCCACGCAAAGCAGCTCCTTTTAATGAGCCTGTTGGCCAGACATCAGGAAGAGCCGGCAGTAATGAAATCAGGCCAGGCTCAGAGTAAACGAGCATCTTCATTATCAAAGAAGGGTAACCGCCGGAAATATCTACATTGAAGGTCCCACCCGGATCATGGGTTGATACGAAGTTGTTTTTCCAGTAACTTTTACCTAACCAGGTCAAAATATCGTATGCGATATCTGCTTCTCCCATGGCACTTGCCGTAAAAGCCAGCTGGACCATACCGAAGGCCATCACACCTCCATTGTCCCTTCGGCGGATGGCCATTCTGCGTTCAATGGCCCTTCTGCATCCTTCTTTCAGCGCTTCACTATTCATAATTTCAGGATCATGAAGGTCATAAAGTCCGAATAATTGAGATGCATGGCGATGCTCGTGATTGTCCTTAAGGTCTTTCCACAGCCATTCACGAATCTCACCATCTTCATTGAGTTCATACTCAGGCATCCTGGCCAGCATGTTTTCCCACTTTGCAATCTTGTTCTTATTCACGCCAAGTATCTTGCTTGCATCGATTACAGCACGCAGAAGCGCATTTACTCCCATCACCTCCATCGTAGCATTGATGCACGCCTGGCTGTCACTGTTGAGAGGATTGTTTTCCGGTGAATATGAAGGACAGAAGACAAGCTTGCCATCATCTCCCTCTATCAGAAAATCCTCATAGAAAAGAGTTGCATCCTCCATGAAAGGAAGGGCCCGTTTGCGAAGGAATTCCTCATCCAAAGTATACAGATAGTAATCATAATAGAACATTGCATACCATGCAGCGCCAACAGTCCAGAAAGTCATCGGCCATGTCGCGTCAAAATGATTATTGAGACCATGCGATGCAAAATGTGATGATATGTAGATTCCTCTGCAACCAAACAACACTTTGGCATTGGTCCTGAAATCATCATACAGAGACTCCAGTTTGTCAAACAGGGGCAACATCAGTTCCGGTGTGTTGGCCTGAAGATAATGTGACACTGCAACCGGAAGATTACCGTTTGTAGTGAAGTCGCTCGACCATGGAGGGGTGACTGTTCCACCCCAGATTCCCTGAAGGTTAGGAGGATTCACGCCAGTTGCACAAATGATGTTGTATCTGGCAGCATCGAAGAGTTTTTCTATCAATGCGGGATCCTGTCCCTGGCTTGCCAGCAATTCCTCGGAAGATTTTGCGCGGGCTTCAGCTGTTGCATTGAGGTCAAGCGAGACACGCTCGAACAAATCCTTGTGCACTTCTGCATGAGGCTTGAGAAGAGCTTCGTAATCTTCCGGGAGCGAATTGACAAGAGAGCGAATTGACTCAAGCTTTGACTTTTTCATATTATAAGAAGGTTCAACCCAGGCCAATATCAAGACATCCGTTGCATCCTCGATAACCAGGTTTCCATTGTCGGAGCTGACTTCTCCATCCGATTTGACAACTTTTACAACTCCTTCGTATCCCTGTAGACTGCCCGTCCATGTCTTTTTGAACCACCCCCGGAATGTAAGTTCATCTTCAGTCGAACCTTTTTCCAGATTTTTCAGTCCAAACCCTTCGTCGTAATTGAATTTATCAATCCACCACTCTATCTGATCGGTTATCTGAGACAGGCTCAACGTTGCATTGATGTCAGCTCCACCAGAGGCAGTCAGCCTAATCACGCAGACTTTATCCGGACGCGATGCAAATACCTTTCTGCTGTAACTTCCGCTTGGAACACTCCATTTCACCTCCACTTCTCCGGTAGTGAAGTCAACCGTGCGCGCATAGTCTCTTACTTCCTCCTCTTTGCTCGTGACGTTCAGCTTGAATGCAGGGTAATAAGGATCGGACCAATGGATGCCATTGAAGCCCTCTGATTCTGCAAGATCCACGACAAACTGAGAAGCAGCAGCATACTCGTCATTGAACAGCATCTGACGTATTTTCTTCAAATGTCTGCCCTGACTTACCGGTCTGTGAGGTTCATTGAGAGGAAGGAAAAGTTCAGCATGATTGAATATTATGGCCTCCTTATATGGATTTCCCTCAACCATGGCTCCCATGATGCCGTTTCCGGTAACCAGTGCTTCTTCCCAGTTTTGAGCCGGACGTGTACTATAAACACCTCGCTGAGGCCTGGAGGAGACGTTTGTCTCCTCCGCCATCAGCGAACAGCTCAGCAATAATAATGATAAGAATGCAAGTACTTTATTCATATCAATTCTTTTCACGAATTATTGATAATTTGTCAACGACAGCTCCCACATCCTTCCATGCCAGACTTCCGCTCTCATCAACAGGTGTTTCATAATAGCAGCGGAAAGCAATCGACATTGACTT
>JBJFDE010000409.1:0-2283 GCA_051889855.1 Candidatus Cryptobacteroides sp.
AATCTGGATTTACATTTCCGGAGTCATCGTGAGCGATGCAGGCATCTGCGGCATTGCTCCGTGCTGGGTGCACACGAAGGCCGATACGTCAACCGCTCTCTTGTGTGCATCGCTGATGTCCATTCCTTCGAGCAGCGATGCAATGAATGAGGCTGTAAATGAATCTCCTGCACCTACTGTGTCTGCAACGTCAACCTTGGGGGTCGGCTGGAATGAGGTCCTTCCATCTTCGCAGAAGACATAGGAGCCGTGCACGCCGCAGGTAAGAATCAGCATCTGAAGGTCGTATTTCTTCATAATTGCATGACACTGGTCTTCGAAATCGACAAGCTGAAGAGGAGTGCCCTCCGGTTTGGCAGGGATATGCCCGAGTTCAAGAAGGTCTGAAATGGTGCATATTTCCTCATCATTGAGTTTCAGCACATTGCACCTTTTGAGAGACTCTTCGACAACTTCCCGTGAATACCATTTCTGGCGAAGGTTGATGTCGAAGACTTTCATTGTACCGACAGGTGCCATCGTGTCAAGAAATTTATAAATGGTATTTCTGCTGACGGCATTGCGCTGGGCAAGAGAGCCGAAGCACACTCCCCTTGAATTCTTGGCTATTTCCTCGATTGCAGGAGTCCAGGGAATATTGTCATAGGCTACACCCTGACAGATATCGTATTGTGGTATTCCGTTGCCAGAGAGCGATACCTGAACGGTTCCCGTCGGGAAGTCAACCTCTTCCAGATGGAAATTCAGTCCTCTTGGCTGGAGTTCCGCCTTGATCTGAAGGCCGTCCTCATCCTTTCCGATTGCCGATACGGCTATTCCTTCAAGTCCGAAGTTGCTTACGTGGTATGCGAAATTGGCAGGTGCTCCACCGAGTTTCTTTCCTTCAGGGAGACAATCAAACAGGATTTCTCCCAAGCCAACAATATAGTCTTTCATATTAGTGTTATTTGCTGATTTTCAATGTAAAGAATGTAAGATAAACTGCTCCGGCAGCCATTACGAGAACTGCTCCAACTGTGCCGGCAAGATCTGATGCAAATCCCATAAGCAGCGGGAATACAGTACCTCCGAAGAGTCCCATGATCATAAGGCCGCTGACCTCGTTCTGGTGCTCAGGTTCATGCATAAGTGCCTGAGAAAAAATGATGGAGAAAATATTGGAGTTGCCATAACCGATCATTGCTATCATCACATAGATGAAAATATGGGACTGGGGATGTCCTACGGCGGCAAGGCCAATCATTGCAGCAAGAATCAAAAGGGCAGAGATGCCGAAGAAGATTTTGTTGCTGACTTTACGTAGAATATAAGAACCTGTAAAACAGCCAATTGTACGGAAAATAAAATATAGGGAAGTCGCGAATGCAGCATCGTCAAGTGAGAAACCGAGACGCTCCATCAGAATTTTCGGTGCAGTGGTATTTGTGCCGACATCAATTCCCACATGACACATGATTCCAAGGAAGCAAAGCAGAACGAAAGGTTTGCCGAGGAGTTTGAGACATCCGATAATTCCGCTTGCCTTTGTGTCTGCGGGAGTCTCGTCAATCTGTACGATTCCGAGCATCAGAGCAGCAAGAATGGCAACCACGGCATAGACAGGGAACAGGATTCTCCAGTCGAGCCCGAACGAAGGAATTGCAGCTGTTGCGCCCCACATCGCAATATAAGGAGCCATGAATGAAGCGATTGCCTTTACAAACTGTCCGAATGTCAGTGTGGAAGCAAGCTTGTCAGGGCTTACAATATTGCTGACCAATGGATTGAGTGAAGTCTGCATGATGGCGTTACCTATGCCCAGCAGCGAGAAGCTCACAAGCATGACAGGATAGGATGAGCCGAAAACGGGGATGATGAGCGATACGGCAGTGACTGCCATCGACAGAAGTACAGTGTTTTTTCTTCCGATTCTGTTCATCAGCATTCCTGTAGGGACAGAGAAAATAAGGAACCAGAAAAATACCAGAGACGGAAGGATATTGGCTTGTGAGTCAGAAAGAGACAAGTCTTTCTGAACATAGTTGCTTGCAATTCCGACAAGGTCCACGAAGCCCATCGTAAAGAAGGCAAGCATCACTGTTATGAATGCTATTTTATTGGATTTCATTCTGGTAAAAGTTTCAGTGTGTTATTTTATCTTGCTTGTTGTCAAGGTGGTCAGAGGAGCCGAAGGAAATACCAGGCTTGTAAGGCAGACCTCTCCGTTGTTTCCGAATACCTCGATGCTTGAATTGTCAACGAATATCCTCAGAGAAGTGATTTTGCGTTGGACAGGAGCCGTTG
>JBJFDE010000409.1:2383-4027 GCA_051889855.1 Candidatus Cryptobacteroides sp.
GCTGCCGAGATATACCTTGCCGTTCTCTTTATAAAGGAAAGGATCGCGGGCGATGGTGTTGGCGCTGCGGAACTGCATTGTCGGAATAATGTTGGCATATTCCCAGTTGGACATCCATGCAATCATCGTATGACGTCCATCAGGGGCATTGGAGAAAGACACGGCTGCATAGTGGTCCTTTCCATAGTCCTGCCACAGAGCTTTTCCGTCAATATACCTGTCCACATCGTCCACTGTGAATTTGTAGCCGTCGAAGTCTCCTATGAAATACTGTGTCGCAGAGCCTCCTGAAGGACCGCCCGGGTTGATATTGCAGAACAGCACCCATTTTTCCTCGTCTGTGCCTTCAACCGGGAGCTTGAAAAGGTCCGGACATTCCCAGACTCCGTCGTGGCTTCCATAACTTTTTCCGAAACGGGATTCCTCCTTCCAGTCAATCAGGTTGTCGGAGGTGTATATTCTCATTTCCTGGCCACATGCGAGAATAAGATTCCACTTCCCGATTTCCTCATTCCAGAACATGTTAGGATCACGGAAATCAACGATATCAGATGTCAGGATAGGATTGCCTTCGTATTTTGTAAAGGTATTTCCGCCATCGAGGGAATAGGCCAGGGACTGGCTCTGCACATCGCCTGCGCTTGTGTAAAGAGCTATGACGGCTCTCTTCCCGAATCCTGCCGTATTGTTATGGTCCACGACGCAGGAGCCGCTGAAGATGGCTCCGAGGGCATCTGGTCTGATGGCTTCAGGACGATGTTCCCAGTGGATAAGGTCACGGCTGACCGAATGTCCCCAGGTCATGTTGTTCCACATTGATCCATAAGGTCCCCACTGGTAGTAAAGATGCCATTCCCCATCGAGCCAGAACATCCCGTTAGGGTCGTTCATCCATCCGTATTCTGGTGTATGGTGGTATGAAGGACGGAAATTTTCCTTGTTTTCCTTGTCGAAACTGTCAGCGAGTTTCATCTTGCTCCAGCAAATTTCACTTTGGGCATCCCGTCCGTTGGTCCGGTCCACAAATAGATGAATCAGAAGTTTTATATCCTCACCCTTCCATTCCTGAAGGTCAAGAGGTACGAAATAGTCCACCGCATCAAGAGCAAGACGTACATTGATGGTGCGGGCAAGGGAATTGCCGCTTATGATTTTCACACTTGCTTCAGGAGCCTTCTCCTCAATCGGTAGGAGAAGGTATCCGGCCTGTTGTGAAGAAGCAATGCGAACAAGTGTATTGTCATTTGAAAGTGGTTCAATGTCAATAGTTTGTGCTGAAAGTTGCAGGCTGCACAGGAAGAGTGCAGCGATTGCAAGGATAATGTGGTTTCTCATATCTTTAGAATTGTCCGTAACCGGGATTTTGAACATAGTTGCGTCCTGAGAATTTGTACTGGTTGTTGGTTATCGGAAGGTATTCATCCTTGCCGGAAGTGAAGAACAGTCATAAACGAATAGTAGTATTATTGCACACCATTTTTGAAAGGATGACAGATAGTAAACATTGAAAGGGTTACTCGATAATCCATCCGTCGAGACGTCTCAGCTGCGAGCTGAAGTTCGCGCCTACTTTTATGACGGTTCGGCCGTCAGACTGCCATGGAAGGGGATAACCCTTGGCATCTATTTGTTGCAGGGCCTCCT
>JBJFDE010000410.1:0-14771 GCA_051889855.1 Candidatus Cryptobacteroides sp.
AGTAGTCTTGCCGTTTACGAGAGATGTAAGTGCGGTAATCTGCTCATTCATCTTCTGCTCAAGTGCAGTGAGCCTGTCATTAAGGTCCTTGATGGACTCTTTAAGTTCGCTGTCATCATACGCAAATTTTGCACATGAAGTGAACATCACGGGGCAAGCCAAAGCGGCTGCAATCACGGCCTTGCCGATGATTCTGCCCAATGCGGGGATTGTTTTCATTTTCATAAGTGTCTGTTGTTTTATTTCGTCCTATATTCTGAAAGTTCGTGGAGCTGACCCTTGTAATATATCACATAGCCGAAGTCGCTGTAGCAGTCCTCTCCGTCTTTCTCTCCTATGGCAATGGCACCGACAAGCAAGAAATCATCGGAAGCAGGGTCCACTTCATAACTGGTGATAACAGATGTATTTCCACTTTGAAGACCCAGAGTAATGGCGTAATTCTCCCAGATTTTCAAATAGTCTGAATACTCGTATTCTTCCCTCGGGTCATTCTCAGGAAGGAGCTTATGCAAGCCAAGATCGTTGTATGAAGCCTCTGAAGAAGCAAAATACTTGATCTGCTTGCTATCTTCATTTGACGTGATATTGCATGTGAGAGTCTTTCCGTCGGCACTGATCTTCGCATCAATGTTCATTGAAGGATTCGGACCAGGTTTAACCTCACGCGTGGTCACCTTGTGGAGGGTCACAGGGCCGAGCACTCCGTTGATATCCTCAGCACAGCATGCCACAACATATTCAACACCGGAAAGATATCCATAATATGCCAGATAATCCACACCTGAAGGAAGAGCCCACCAAGTATTGGCATTAGGAGTACTGTACTCACCGTTTGTTCCGAACAGATAGGTGAGAAGTTCCTCACGGCTTCCCGGATTTTCATGACTCTGATATGGAGAATCGACCACGTCAGGATATACAATCTGGAAACGTATGATAGCCATGTCATTCCAGTCATACTCAGCATAATATTTCCATCCGTCACGGGTCACATCCTTAAGTTCGAAGACAAAATCATCGTTGCAGAGACATTTGTCCGGATTATCCCTGACAAGAGCCTTGGTGGAAATGACATCGGAGAACATCAGGTCGGAAAGTTCACCGAACGCGTTCTTTGCACAGAATGCCACCTTATATTCAGATCCGGGCTGGAGGTCGAACATGAATTCATTCTTTGCCGTGAAGCTTGAACCTACTGGCTTTTCTGTTTCAGTATCAAAGAGGAAATTTTCGTTCCTGATACCATAGCCGCCATAGGCAAGATTCTGGACATAGGTTGTCCGTGTAGCATCATCTGCCTCAGCCAGGGCATCAGCCTGGTAAGCAGGAATTACATCATAGAACATTGCTGTGGCATTGGCATCAAGGGTTGCATCGAACCAACATGCCGTGGCACCGACTCTTGCATTGTTGATTTCAACCTTGGCAGATGCCTTCTTGGCATCATCAGGCACCTCCTTCAAAGACAAATCAACACGGGCAATATGCTCTGCAGGTATCTGATTGGCATCCAATGCAATGGCAACGGTTGCAAAGACCGCATCCGGAGTCACCTCATTGAAGCTGACCAAAGTGGAAAGGTTTTCCTCAATTTTCACATCCAGGGCAGAAGAAACGGCACAACGCATGAAATCCCTCATCATGGTCTCACCGAATGTGTCGATATACTCGTCAATTTCCTCAGCAAGATAACTCCAGTTGTAGAAATATTTGCAGTCTGAATTCGGCACGTATGTCACCAAATATGCCTTGTAGCTCTCCTGATGCATCATGGAAATCTGCGGATTGCCGGTCAGAGGCAGGGTAGAAGTCTTGAAATGGCTGAGGCTCAAGGATGCCACCTGCTGTGCATCTTTATCATAGCAACCGGCAACGGCGATGAAATAATCGCAGTCCGGAACTAGCTTATACTGGGCATAATTGCTGTTCATCCAGTCAAACTCCTTCATTGCAAAATCTTCTGCATTGCTCTCATAATCAAAGATATATCCACCGGAGCCCTGTGATGATTCAAGAAGGCTGATTATGAATTCCTCAACCTCGTCTTCACTTGCATTCATGAGGTCAGCCTCAAGAAGGGCGTTGTATAGGATTGCTTTCGGATAGATATCCACACGGTAAGACCTGATGGACTCACCCGGCATGAGGGTAAATACTACATTGCTCAGCTGAACGCTCCCAATCTTGATGGAAACTCCGTTCTCACTGGCATTGAAATCTCCTTCTGCTGCATTCATTGCAAATTCGTAGCAGTCAGGATCCGTTCCCTCGTACTTGACATAGCCGGTGGCATCTTCATCCCCCGGGACTCTGCTGGTTTCACAAGATACAGCCACTGCCAGGGCGGCTGCAAGAATCGTGAATTTGAAAAAACTTTTCATAGTATATGATTTTATTACTTACAATCTGTCATAATCCGCTTTTCCTCCATCAAGAGCACATGCGGCAGTATTGTTCACACTGAGGTCATTTCCAATGACAAGGACACATACCTCAAGATTGGCCTTGTTCCATGCCGGGTCCAGATCAACGGAATACTCCTTCGACTTTTCCTTATCGGCTGCAATGACTCCAAGGTCATCCCCTTCAACAGAACCTGAAACCATCTTGCGAACCACATGACGGTGAACATAGTCCTCACGGTAATTTCCATTGACATTCTGCCTTGCAACCACCTTGTCTTCAAGCACATACACGGCAAGACGATATTGAGACTCCATCTCAGAGAAAACGCTCACCTTCACATTTGCCTTATCTGCAGAGACGGAAGAAGAAACTGAGACCCCGCAATGCAGGCCTTTCTGGGAATCAGCATCTTTCATATCCTGGGAGAACTTGCTGTTTGTAACTATTCCTGCTGCTTTCATGTCCAGGATGTAGCCCGGATATGCTCCGGGATTGAATTTCTTGAAAAGCACCTGCTCCTGAGGAATTGCAAAAACATCCTCGTTATGGAATGCAAGCACGTGCATGATGTCAGGATAAACCTTTGTAGCATAATAATTTATGGATGTTGCTCCATCGGGACACATCGCACACCACTGACCGGTAAACTCCATAAGGCAGATATGCTTGCGGAATTTTGAGACGATTGGCTCCACGACAACGATGTCAATAGAATTGGAAGTGACGCCCTCAAATTCAGCCACGAAGGACCATGTTCCCGCTTCCTCGGCAACCCATGTATTGCCCTCAAGGTAACGCCCTGTCCTGACAGATTTGATACGGGCCATCCCGGACACATCCTGCACACCGTCATTCATCACCTTGAAAGTCACCTTGGTGCCCACCGTCACGGAAGTCATCTGGGCAGACAGTTCAAGACTTGATTTCTGACTTATCTCGCCACATGCAAAAAAGCATAATAGCGCCATCGCGAAAGCGACAATCCTTGTCATATTGACCAATTTTCCCATAACAATCAATTCAATTTATAATCCGCCGAAGCACCTAATACACAGTCATTCAAGTTATTGCATCCGTATGACACTCCTCCGTCAGAGCTTGTCATGGCAAGAGCGACAACTCTCATGTTTGACACTTTCCAACCATCCTCAAGAGGAATGGATGCATGAGCAGTATATTCAACTCCCGGATCAAGAGCCTTGCCGGAATTCAGATTTGTACCCCATACGCTGTCGCTTTTGCAAAAACGCAGCACATTGTCGTGCACATAACCGCCATTGGAGCCAAGTTGGTCGTAATCCAGTCCATCCTCGACAAGGAAGATATGGTATTTCATCTTGGAGGCTACCTCGGAGGTAATCTTGACAGTAATGTCGGCCTTGCCGTCTGAAACAGAGGACTCTATGGCAACGCCGCAAGTGGAAGGATAGTCCCTGAGCTGACGTTTCAACTCACTTTCAATCTTGTTGTATTCCGAAATAATGTGCTCCGTATTCTTTCTCACATTGAATGCGAAGGCAGGGAGTCCGTCCGAATCAGACACGCTCTTGAAGAAAGTATCGCACATTTTGATGTGCATCGGATCAGTTCCCATAGCACTCACATGGAAAGCCACCACGGACATCCTGTCCGGATAGTTCTTGCTGATTGACTTCAGAGTGGATGAAAGGCTCGGGCAGGAAGGACATAGAGTGGAAGTAAACTGCATTGCAAGCAATTTCTGATAATATTTCCCGGTCTGCACCTGTGTAGCCTCAACCGTTACGGAATTATCGGTGACCATATCCCCTCCATAATAATAAGTGGCTGTGAATGTGTATGTTCCGGCAACGGCAGTGGAGAAGGAACCCGCACCGGCAGGAAGGTCATACTGGCTGTCCCTGCCCTTGACAGTGATGGTCAGAGTTTTCTTGGAGGTGACTTCTTCAGAGCCGTACATCACCTTGAAAGTAACCTGATCGACACCATCCGCAGAAATTTCTGTCTTATCAGCGAAAATCCTCAACGTACCCTCCGGCACAACCTCCGGATTGTCAACTCCGCAGGAGCTGAGCAGCCCCGCGACAAAGGTCATTGCGACCATCAGACGAAAGAATGCCTTCATGCTATTTGTTGTAAACATAGTCAACAGAACCACCTACAGGGAATGAAACCACATTGTCAATGCGCACTGCATCTGCATCCTTGACAAGAGTGAAAAGAACTATGCTGCAATTCTTCTGATTGGCCGAGTCAAACTGGATGTTTTCGAAGGTCAGGCCGGTTTTTTCTTCTGAAGCCTTGAGCGTGAGAGCTTTGTCTGACATATAACGGTAATTGCCGGATATGTTCCTGACAACATTGTCATAAACAGATTCCATTGCATCGGAACCTCCATTCAACCCATTCTGTATCAAAGCACAGCCAAGATCGAATTTTCCGTCGGCAGACACCTTCACAGAAGCTGACACACTCACCTTGTCGCCGCTTACAACTGATGTGGCCTTGATGCCGCTTTTCGCAGGATGGTTGTACAATTCATCCTTGATGAAGCCGATTATGTCATTGCGGGTACGGGCCCCCGATCCTGATGAAAGCGAATAGACGGCATAAGGATAGCCTGTACCACCAAACTGGCTGAGAATATGGTCTGCCAGATAGTTGCCTCCTTCCTTGAGTCCGAAATAATTGTCCGAATGGAAAGCCAGAATGACCGAATGATCTTTTGAATAATCATCAATGCTTGCAAGGGCAGTCGTCATGGACGGGCAATACTGGCACCATGTGGCTGTGAGTCTGTATATGGCCACTTTCTTGGAGAAAAGCTCATATTTGGAACGGTTTGAGACCGTCACCTTTACCGGAGCCTCGCAAGGTTTTCCCTTGTACATGCCTTCGATGGTATAGGTGCCGTTGTCGATGGCCGTGAATGTGTTGGTCTTTCTTGTGAGGTAGGTGTCAGACTCAACGATGCGGAAGCTCACATCCTTGATATGCTGCTCGTCTGTCAGGACCATCCCGTTGGCATCGGTCACTGTCAGGGTTGCCGCATCTTTTCCGTCGGCTTCTATCGTGCTCTTGTCAGCTGAAACTGTGAACGGAGCAGTGGGGTCAGATGATGCAACTGTGCCCTCGCATGAACTCAGGGAGCATACAAGGGCAAGAATGAATAATGGCGATATGATATTTTTCACGGTTCGATTATGATGCTTTAAAATGATGTAGTCACTGTAAGATTGACACCTGTATAGGCTGGAATCTGACGGCACACGCCACCGGAGCAGATGTATCCGGCTTTATACCGGCCATAGCTGAGTCCTACCCTTGTCCTGGATTTGGTGTAGGCAACTCCGCCGTTATAATAATTGACCATGGAGGAGCCATGGTTGAACATGTCGCTTACATAAATGCTCCAGGATGGTGCGAAATTGACTTCGAGCAAGGCCGCCACCCAGTCTTTCTTGTCAGATTTGGTGTGCAGGTACTGGAGTTCAAGCCTTGTGGAGAACTTGCTGGTGTATTTATAAAGGAGGTCTGCGACCACGATATGAGACGTCCATGTTTCATTCTTCGCTCCATAAGATGGATTGTAGTCCTGGAGGGAATAAAGCAGGATTGACTTGAATTTCTTTGTCCACTGTTTTTCCCAGTCAATGCTGAAATCGCGGAACAGAAGATTGCCTGCCCTGAATGTACCCGGCTTGTCTATTGCATAATAAGTGGAGAAATTGGCATGAATCTTCATTCCCCTCTTGCCTCCGAGAGCTGTGCCGCGACGGAAATTATAGAACACGTCAATCTGGCCGCCGAGCTCACCGCTGTTGACGAATGAATCGCTTATCTCACCGGTGCGGGATGCATAAGGATGCAAAGTCGTGAGCATGTAGGTGTATTGGGTACAGAGCGCAGGCACATAATTCAGCATATTGGAAGTAGAAGAATTGCCATTGATTATCTTCGAATCCATCCATTCCATGCGGCGCAGGGTCAGTCCCACTCCGAGTCCGCCGTTATTATAGCCTGTTTCTATAAGCTGGGCATTGCCTCTTTTCTTGTGGTACATTTCGCCGTCCCCGTCATAGGCAGTATTGTAGTAATATTTCAATCCGGCATCAACATACTCCCCTTTGAAATAAAAACCATAGGTCTCCAGGTTCATCCTTGCAGACCATCCGGTGGTATTGGGCTTGCAACCGTCAATCTCCGAATCGGCGTCCAGAGCCTCATAACGGCTGATGACAGAACCCTGGACATCCCAATACAAATTCTGCCATCCGGCTGCATTGGAAATAGAAAGGCTGGCATCGGCTCCACGAACCTGGGTATCGGAGAATTTCATGCCGAAGCGAGGAAGACCCCAAAGAGCCTTTACGGCAAAGATGTCCTTGAAGTTGTAGGTGACACGCGCTCCCATCACTGCATTGTTGAGTCCGAGCGCCCTGTCCTCCCAGCTGCGGAAAAGGAGTCCGCTTCCGAACTGTTCATAGAATGTGCCGGCAGTGACAGAGAAGGAATCATCTGTCCAGGCAACGTAATAATTGGTAAGCGCTGCCTTTTCAAGCTCTGAAGGATAGCCCACAAGAACAGGAGCATAGGCTTCGAGCTGGACACCTGCTGAGAAGCGGTTGTTGTAATAGTCAAGTTTGAGGTAGTTGTTGGAACCGAACTTGCTGTCCGGAACAGTTGCAGAAGTTTTATTGTCCTGGTGATAAAGAATCGTATTGGTCTCGAAACTTGCTGTCAGCCATCCCTTTTTGTCAGAGGATTTCGACTCGGCAGCTTCCTGGTCTGAAGAGTCCTCGGATTTGACTTTTGCATCAGCCCAAAGGCTTGAGCCGCAAAGAATGAGCAGGGATGCTGCAATGGCTTTTATTGAATTGCTTTTCATCTGGCAGGATTATTTGATTTTGCGTATAGCTTTGATGAGTTCATCCTCTGAACCGGGAACATAGCCTGTGTGTGAATATACTATCTTTCCCTTGCCATCCAGAACGAAGGCCTGTGGCGTGGTGGTTACATTCATCGCTCTCATGAGCTCCTGATTCTTGTCATAAATCTGCACGAAATCTCCCCAACCACGGCCCTGGGCGAAAGCTCTTGCCTTTGAGGTGAAACGGGCGTCGTCGGTAGATACTGCGACAACCTTGAAATCAGCCTCGTCAAGCCAGTCAGGAAGATTCTCGTTGATAGAGTCAAGCTCCTGTATGCAAGGCTTGCATGTGCATGACCAGAAAGAAATGATCATTGGCTTTCCGTCATCAAGCAGTGAAGACGTGCTGATTTGTTCTCCCTTGGCATTGTCAACCTTCACGGAAGGCATCTGTGCGAAAGTGGAAATTGAAAGGAAAAGAGCGCAGATTGCAACAGATATACGCAAAATTAGTCTCATAATATTCAATTGTTTAGAATTTTCTTATTTTTATTGTCAATTATAAAGTATTGATTATAAGCTTCTTAATTAAGACGGCACGAATTTAAAAGAATTTCGGCACAATTGCAAGATTAATCAGCCGGCATCGGAGGATATGACTGAGGGAAATAATCATAATATGAATGGTAATTTCCGTCAATGTCAATCCACACCATATAAATGGTTGTCGCATAAGTTATATTCTCGAAACGGACGGACCGGGAGCTTTCACATAAGATACCGTTGACGACGGTCTTGTCAGAAATGGTCACCTCCGTATCAGAGGCAAGGTACTCCGGATCGGTTGCCCAGACATATACACTCCGGCACTCTGCCGGCATGGTCAGGCTCAGGGTAATGTTGGCAAAGGACTTATGCCACAGTTTATCCTTCTCGCCTTTTGCCCAGCCGCCTTCCCAGGATTCATTTCCAAGGCTCGGCTTGCCGTAAGACCAGTTGTCCTTGCTTCTTTTTATATATTTGATTGTACTTTCAGGTGTATAGCCGGCCTGTGCCATGTGGGACATGTTACCGGCCTGGTCGAAGCCTACCACAAAGAATGAATATGCCTGTCCCAGAGAGAGCGCATCGAATGTCAATGTTACCTCGGAAGAACTGATTTCCATATTCTCCGCATCCCACCTTGTGTCGGAAACGAGCTGGTCTTCCATGTTTTCAAGCCCGAAAGTATTGTTTGTATTGACATACCTGATATGGGTGATTCCGCCATCGAAAGCAAGCTTGACCGTCGCCCCGTACATGCTTGTATTGACTTCTTCAATCTTGACGACCAATGATTCCAGAAAGGTTTTTCCAAGTGTCGCGGCATCCAGTTTTCCGACCTTTCCGGCAGAGCCGTCTTCTCCGACGGCAACGGCGGCAATCACGATATCAGTCTCCTGCTCAAGACCGGAGCGTCCGACAACAAATGAAGCATCAGGTGAAGCTCCGGAATTATTGGAACTGACAATCTGGCCGATCAGCTGGCTTTCATCGGCAGGCAGTTCATCGGCCTTGAATATCCTTGCATAAGTCTTATAAGCTCCTGCGACGACTGAAACTTCAGCTTCTATCGAACTGTTTGTAGGTTCAGAGGCAAGTTTGATTTGTGGAGCATCGTATTTCCCTCCTGTTTTCAAAGGAAGGGTTGTAAATTCATAAGTCATGAACGAATCCACATCATATACTCCGGCCTCGTTATGTGGAAGAATCCATACAATGTACGATGCCATCTGATCAAGCTTCGACATGGTGGTGCTGCCAAACAGAGTCACCGGTCCTTCATAATCTGATCTGAGAAGAGACGGCCCCCACAGGGTGCCGATGGAAGCAAGTTCATCTTCAGGACTCCACCATGATTCGAGGGCACAACCGGCATAATATCCTTCACATCCTGAAAATGAGAGCTTTACATTCGCATTGTCATAAGAAGGGATTATCTGGAGACTGAAGTCATACGCTGCACAAAGGGAAACCTGGATTTCTTCACCAGAATAGGCCTCATCTGCTGGCACATAATCTGCCGCATAAACGACATATTCGACAGAAGGGTCATATCCTGAGCCTGCAAGTTCAGCAACCGTTGTGTTCAATGTGGATTCATGGGCCTGCGGATGCTCGGAGTTGAGCCTGTCACAGACTGAGGCAAGCGAAAAGTCCTTCCTTGCCATCACTCCGCAGACAAAACCCTCATATTCAACATTCTCCCCGTCAACTATGAAACTGATTCTCTCACCTGAAACAACTATGGAAACATCCGGCTTACCCAAACTTACGCTCACCTTGGCAATGACAGGAGAAGATGTCCTGAAAGTAGCAAGCATCTTGACGACGCCTTCCTTCCTGGCATTCTGGGCATCTTCACCGGGAGCAGTGACAATCAATTCGTCATCAATGACTTCCGCCTCCCATCCTTTCGGCACTTCAGTGATGGTATAGTCCAGGACCTCAGCCATTTCCACAGTCAGGGACTTGGTCTGGCCATAGTTGAAATATTGTTTTCCGGCAAGCACCTTGAAGCTCACCTCCTTCTCCTTTGCCACAGAAATCACGGTACCGTCAGCAAGGGTGAGATACACATAATCATCATCCTGTGAGGCTGCGATGAAAATATCTATTTTCTCTTCACCCGGATCCTGAGGCTCATCCTCCCTGATTTCCACCCCGGAGAACACCCATGTCTTTCCTCCGTCAAGTGAGATATACCATTTACCCTCCTCAATTTTCAGCTGCGGGGTCAGAGTCATGGACACAGGCACCATCTTCCCGTCCAAAATCAAAGGGACAGCCTCGCCACCGTCAACGGTTGTGGCCCAATAATATTGTCCGCCCTCCTCGATGACGGTTATCAGGGTCTTGCCAGAAATATCCTTCGCTATGGTGAAAGATTGCCCGTCCGACAATGTCACAACTGTGCTTCCATCTTGATTTTCAGATATTTGAACCACAGTGACAAGACCATTGACCATGTCTTTCAATGCTGAGATTTCTCCCTGAAGCTGAGCTTTCAATTCATTCAGCTGCTGTTCCAGCTGTGCTATCGACTGCTTAAGCTGACTGTCATCATATCTGTAACAGGAAGTGTTAAACAATGCGCCTGCCAGCAATGTCATTGCCAGAGCTTTATTTATTCCGCGGAACATTCCGCGCAGTGGTTCATTTTCCATATCCGCGACCCTGTTTGCCTGAATTTCACAAAAACATAGTCCGCTAATTTAGGAATTTTACTCCGCAAATGCAAGTTTTGAAATTATTGTTAAAAATGACCGCATTGTATTCTTTATTTGAATATATTATGTAAATTTGAGGGTTGAAGAAGAATATTCAATAATCCTTATAAAATTTTTAACAATTTAAATTATTTCGTTATGAAAAAACCAGAAATCAAAATCAAGGCAAGCAGCTACGATAGTCCTTGCTTGTCTGTCATTGAGCTTGAATCGGAGAGGTGTTTTCTTGAAAACAGCGGCAGCCAGGGTGGAGTTAATACTGATCTTGATCAAATCGGAAATGACCCAGAAACTATGCCATCCAGCAGATTTAAATTGTTTTAATCCATGAAAAGGTTTTTTCATTATGTGGGATTGCTGGCCGCATCGGTGGCCGCTCTCACGAACTGTACCAAGGTACAGGAAGGCATAATGGAAGGCAATGATGAAAAGGTGCCTTTTGAACTTATTTTTTCGGAGGCTTCCACCAAGACCTCAATTGACGGTGTCAGTACTTCCTGGGTAGCAAATGACGCAATCAATGTGTTCCATGCCCCTGCCGGCACAGACTTGTATGTAAACGACGGAAAATTCGTAATTACTGAGGAGAACCTAGCTGCCAGGAAATTCACAGGAGAACTTGCCTCTGCTCTTGAAAGCGGTTCTTATGACTGGTATGCCATCTACCCGTATTCCGGCAAGATGCAGTCTCCAAGCCAGAAGGACGTTGAAACCAGAAGCTATACTTATATAGGCCACAGTGTAGGAGCTACCCAGAAGGGAAACAACAACACTTCTCACATGTGCAAGACACTCTGCCCTTTTTATTCTGTGGTAAAGGATGTCGATGCGTCCAGCCCTGTTCATTTGCAGATGCATCACTTAGCTTCGTTTGCAAAGATTGAGGTTACCAACCTCAATAATGACCCTCTTACCGTAACTGAAGTTGTCATTACATCAGAAGAGGATATCGTAGGAAGCTATTACCTCAATTTTGCCGGTGAAGAAGTGATATATGAGCCGAGTGGTGACACATATGTAAAGAACAGAGCCGTACTTAACGTATCCAATGGCGAGCCTATCGCAAAGGGTGCTTCCGCATATTTCTACATTCCGCTCAAACCTCATGTCGAGGCTGCGGGAAGTGTATTCAAGGTCAGCGTGAACGGCTACGAGAAGACTTACAATCTTACAAAGGACTATACTTTCCATGCAGGTAAGATGAAGACTGTCGGCTTCAACTACGACAAGGTCGCTGAGCCGGACCCAGATCCTGATCCTGAGATTCCTGAAGGTGCAGTTACTGTTACTAAGTCTATTTCTGACATTTCCGGAAATCCTGCAGATGGCACCAAGATATCCGAATTTGTTATTGATGATGTTATTACATTAAATGCATCAACGTCAGGCAATACTGGTAAAATTTATAAATCCGGAGCACAATGGCGGTTCTATCAGACTGATAAAGGTACTCTTACAATTTCCGCAAAATCCGGATATGAACTCATAGCAGCAACAATCACTTACAATAACTCCAACAACGGAATCCTTCTTTTCGGTGAAACCCAGATTAAAAGCGGCCAGACCGTTGGACTGAGCGGTAGCTCTGCGGTATTCAGTGCGTCATCAATAGATAAAACTAATGGCCGTATAGATATCACCCAGATTTCCGTAACCTACAAGTGAACTTCCTCTGCCGGTGACGGCGGAGGCGACAAGCCTGAAGATAATCCTGACCCATCAGACCCGGGCGACAAGCCCGGGGATGCCTCAGACCAGGAACCGGCAGTCAACAAAGACTGGCTTGAATTGCCGACGGGCCTGAGCGGAACGCAATATGTGGTGAATACGACATATGCCGGAGAAAGGAATTACACCCATCTCTATGACACAAAGATGATGACATCCCTCTGGACGGCATATCCGCTGAATTCCTCCCACATGGGAAGCCTTTCAAGACCGGGGAAATGGTATTACAACCCTGACATCGATGAAAGTTGCCAGCCGGACGTTACTTCCGGATCATATAGTGGAAGCTACAGCCGCGGACACCTTTGTCCTAACGGATCGAGGAACGGCAACTCCACCATGCAAAGGCAGACATTCTATGTGACCAACCAGGTGCCGCAGATTCAGACGAGATTCAACGACGGTATCTGGAACCAGCTTGAAAATGCAATCCAGAGCGCAGCACAGAGTGAAGAAATCTATGTCGTGACCGGAGTCGTTTTCAACAAGGTCGGCGAGTCAAAGACTATCAGCTATGCTACTCCTTCGGACAATGCTTCACAGAAGATACCTGTAGGAAACTACTTCTACAAACTGGTGCTGAAGGTTAAATACTCCGGAAACAATGTCAGCGATGCAAGGGCAATCGGCTTCTGGTTCGAGCATAAGACATACCAGAACGATTCATACATCAACTACACCGTTTCCATCGATCAGGTCGAGCAGTGGACTGGATTTGACTTTTTCGTCAATCTTCCGGATTCCATTGAAAAATCGGCAGAAAGCAGGGTAATGACCTGGTCCGAATTCAGCACCTGGTAAAATCAGGATAATATCAAAAAAAGCGGAGACTCATCGAGAGCCTCCGCTTTTCTGATATATAGCGTGAACTATTTGTTGTCTCTGCGCTCGCGGCCACCACGACCACCACGACGACGGTCATTGCCACGTCCACCACGGTTTCCACCGTTGTTGTTCTGCTGAGCCTGAGCTGCTACGCCAGCGTTTGGAGAGAGGTCTTTCTTTCCATAAACCTCACCGTTGCAGATCCATACCTTGATACCAAGAACACCTACTTTGGTGTGAGCCTCTGCAAGTGCATAGTCGATGTCTGCACGGAAAGTGTGGAGAGGTGTACGTCCCTCTTTGAACATCTCGCTTCTTGCCATTTCAGCACCACCGAGACGACCGCTGATCTGAACCTTGATTCCTTCAGCGCCTACTCTCATTGTAGTGGCAACTGCCATCTTGATTGCACGGCGGTATGAAACACGGCCCTCAATCTGACGAGCGATTGAATCTGCTACGATGTGAGCGTCAACCTCAGGTTTCTTAACCTCGAAGATGTTGATCTGAACATCTTTCTTGGTCACTTTCTTAAGCTCCTCTTTCAGAAGATCCACAGCCTGACCACCTTTTCCGATGATCACACCTGGTCTTGCAGCGTGAATAGTCACAGTGATGAGCTTGAGAGTCCTCTCGATAACGATCTTTGAGATGGATGCCTTTGCAAGACGGCTTGAGAGATATTTACGGATCTCATAGTCCTCTGCAATCTTCTCAGCGTAATTTCCACCTACCCAGTTGGAGTCCCAACCACGGGTGATACCGATTCTGTTGCTTATAGGGTTAGTTTTCTGTCCCATTTATTATTCCTCCACTTTAGCAGGTTTTACATCGAGGATTACGGTAATGTGGTTTGAACGCTTGCGGATACGTCCTGCGCGGCCCTGAGGGCATGGGCGGATTCTCTTGAGCGTACGTCCCTCGTCAACCATGATGGTCTTGACGATAACGTTGCCGTTGTCCAACTCTTTGGTGTTATCTGGATTCTTAGCTTCCCAGTTGGCAATTGCACTGCGGAGAACTTTCTCCAGTGATACAGAAGCGTGCTTCTTTGAAAACTTAAGTATATCAAGCGCACGGTTCACCTCAACGCCCCTGATGATATCAGCGACCAGACGCATCTTGCGAGGTGAGGTAGGTACATCATTCAGCTTGGCAATAGCTGTCTGCTTCTTTATCTCTTTAAGCCTCTCGGCCATTTGTCTTTTACGAGCTCCCATAATTACAATTTCATTTTAAATTATTTACGATTGCCCGAATGGCCTTTGAAAGTTCTTGTAGGAGCAAACTCTCCAAGTTTGTGACCGACCATATTCTCAGTTACATAAACAGGAATAAATTTGTTTCCATTATGAACTGCGATGGTGTGACCTACAAAGTCAGGAGAAATCATGCTTGCACGTGACCAAGTCTTGACAACCTCTTTCTTCATGCTACCCTCATTCATAGCAAGAATTCTTTTTTCAAGGGCTTCCTGAATATAAGGACCTTTTCTTAATGAACGACTCATAATCTCTTAATTTATTCCGTTATTTTTTCCTTCTTTCAATGATAAACTTGTTTGAAGTAGCTTTAGGATTACGAGTCTTGTAGCCCTTAGCAGGCAGACCCTTGCGTGAACGCGGATGTCCTCCGGAAGCACGTCCTTCACCACCACCCATCGGGTGATCTACCGGGTTCATTACGACACC
>JBJFDE010000411.1:0-4025 GCA_051889855.1 Candidatus Cryptobacteroides sp.
TGCGTAATTATCCAAATGATATAATTCGAATTATCCTTCCTGGAATTGACACTGTGAAACTTACCTTCTCTTTGGAGCATGGCTATTCACTATATTCAGTTGAATTCAATAATCAAGAGCATTTTAGAGTTCCATATAAACCTACGATAGGTAAATCTAAAGAAATTGGATGGTTTAAAAAGTTGCTAAGGAAAAGAATGGATATTGGTGCAAAGGCCACAAAAATGATAGTACCTAAACAATATGAAGATGATGTAGACACAATTTTTTCTTCCAATACAGTGGTTGGTGGAATAAGGAAAAAGCTGTTTAAATCACCGTCTGAGGTAAAAGATGAATTAGCCGCAATCAATTCAGATGAATCAAATCAAGAGAATAAAGAACAGTTAGAGAAAAGTAATTGGTTAAGAAGAGTATGGGATACCATATGTTTCTGGAGAAAGTAAAAACGAGGACAATTTTGTGCTTATTGTCCATATTAGTTTCTTTTCCAACTTATGCTCATCCAAATAGTTGGCAGCATATTATGGAAATGTATTCCGTATTACCCTTTGCCACAGATAAAGACGGAAACGTAGTTCAAGAAAACTTCCCTATAAGAATTTGGCTTGAAAACATCACAAAAAATCTTATTGATGATTACAATAGGGTAGAGATTAATGAATATGGCGGGTGCACGTTCTATGCTTATCTTCAGAGAGAGTTCAACTTTAAATTAAGTTTTGGTGAACATAGGATATTGTTTCATTGGGGCTACAACGCTCAACCTTGGAATGATAGTCTGGAACAATATGTTATTTCAAACAATTGGGACGAGGAGAAGATCGCTCGTTTTAAGCGTGCTATGGTTGTTGAACAACGTAGAAGGAATAGAATAGCGAATAAAGAGGCAGAAAAAGTATTCAATTTTGCTTCAGGAGGTATAGAAGCTCAATGGGCTAATGCTATACTCTCTATAGTGTATGATGTGCATTTACTTGGAGATTATACTCTTGCTGATAATAAGAATTTCAAAGGTGTTACTGAACCTTCAAAAGTAGCACAAGATATCTTAAGTAGTATTCGTAGACTAGATAGGTCAAAGACATCAATTAAACTAATTGAATCCATTAAACAAACTATTTCTGAGTATTCAGATCAACATATTCTTGCAGAAAAACTAATTATTCTCCTCCAAAAAGAGATGCCTAGATTCATTCTTTCCGCGCAAGATGGTTCCTTAAAAAGGAGATTTGAAAAACTAGGATACAAGCTCAAATAGGAGTGAACTAGTAAAATCTCAACATAGTTAACATAATGTCTATTGTATAACTTTATAGGGCTCCAAATTGCGCTTCACGCAACACGAAGCCAGATTGCGTTAATATATAACCTAATCAGAAGTAGGTCTGGACAGCGAAGGCAAATTGGTCGATGAAGATCTTCTTGAAAGCGGAAATATTGTTCTGGTCGTAGAAGATGAGCATAGCTTTTTTATAATCCACCGAGTCAACGGTACGGAATGATAGTGCCTCTTTTTTATAACCTTCGTATCATCTCGCGTCCTGCACCCTGGCCGTTGTAGCGGTCTTTTCGTGCATTGAAAGTGTATTTGACGGAGAAAGTCACGCGGTGCATTTCGTAAGGTCCCCTGCTCTGGCCGTTCACCGGATTCTGCAGAAGCTGATAGTTGCCAAGGTCCACCAGGGCACCGAAGTCGGCTGTTTTGAATATGTCATTGATACTCAGCCTGAAAGTTAGGTTCTTGTCTCGCAGGCAGCTCTTCTGCACAACAAAGCTCATATCCCAGTAGTTGTTAGTCAGCAAAGCGTTTCCGAAATGAGCCTTTGAATAGAATTCCGAATTGAGCTCCAGCTGCCAGCCTTTCTTCAGACGCAAGTAGTTGCTGCTGTTGAAGATGAACATAGGTTTGTTGTACTTCACCAATCTCTTTCCTGTTTCGGTTGCCGGATCGTCAAGATTGAAACTGATGTTCTGGTACTGGATGCCTACAACATTCACGCTCGTGAAAATCCCGACTGTGGGCGAGGCAACAAGGTAGGCATTCACAATGTCCAGAGGCTTGTCAAAATTTGTCATAGAGATAAGTACGGTTCCGTTCTCGTCATATGGATAGGTCCAGTCGAAAATGGCATTGAGGCGCCTTTGGTAGTCTGCTGAAAGTGCAAAAACGCCTTTTCTCATCGAAAGGTTCACTCCGTGGATGATTTCATCCTTGAGCTTTGGATTGCCGGTGCTGAGCGTGAACCTCGAAGCATAGGAGATGCCGGAACGCAGTTCGTTGTATGTAGGCTTTTTTGTACGTATGCTGTAGCTGAGTGACATCTGCAGTCCCTTGATTTCCGTAGCAAACGAAACTGAAGGGTAAACTCTTGATGTATTGCGTTTTACGTCATCCTCTCCAGCTGATTCATACCTGAAAGATGTGAATTCATATCTCAGTCCTGCAGTCAATATTCCGGCCTTGGGGAAGAAGCAGCTGTATTCTGCGAAAAGTGCAACATTGTCTTCACGAGCCTCTGACTTGCTGTCCCTTATCTTGTCGTTGTCAATTTCGTACAGGTTGTCACGCTTTATGACGTTCAGCTGAGCTCCGCCCGAGATTGTGCCTTTCCAGAGCGGATGGCTGACAGCCGCCTTGGTTGCAATAAGCGAGTTCTTGCTGTAATTGTCTGATTTATAGGTGGATGTGCTTGTCTGGTCAGCTTCAGTGATGTCGGAAAGATTCCTTGTTGAGGATGAATACCAGTCAGCATCCCACTCAATAGACAGTTTTTTTATCTTTCCGCTATAGTATCCGTTCAAAAGTGAAGGACCGCTGTCTTTTCCTGTGATATTGTTTTCAGAGTGCACTTTTTCGAAAAGTTTTCCGTCAACAAAAGCCGTATTGTCCATTATGGTCTTCCAGGTCCTGTGTGAGACAAAGCCCTGTTCAAACCTTATTCCAGCACTGTGATTGTCATTGAACAGGTAGTTCACGCCGATATTCAGATTTTCCCTGGCCTGCCTTGCCGACTCATTCAATTCTCCGTCGAGCTTGAATTCCTGCTCCGTCCTAGTGGTCTGGTTAAGGGTGTATATATATTGGTGAAGATAATCCATATCATACGTCCCGCCAATGAAAATGTCCAGTCCTCTGTACCTGTAGTCAAATTTGACATTTGATGCCAGAAGGTTATTTCCATTTCTTAGTGTCTGGATATCAGATATGTTCACGCTTCCTCCAAGTCCCTCGTCGGTGCGCTGCGTGGTTTTTATGCGCACAACTGCCCTGGCCTCCGAAGAGTAGGCCGCTCCTGGATTGCTGATGACTTCGACTTCCCGGATTTCGCTGCTGAGAAGTCTGCTGAGTTCGGATTCATCCTGAATCTTCCTCCCGTTTATATAATATACGGGATGCCCCTTTCCGATGACCTGCAGGTCGTCTCCCATCCTCATCATTCCAGGAATTTTTGCCAGCGCATCTGCTGCGCTTCCCGCATTTTCAAGCACCGAGTTCTTCACTCTGGTGACAATTGCTCCGTTTTCAAGCCTTGTTTTCGGAAGCTCGACACTGAATACCGCCGCACTGATCATCTCGTGGTCAGGCTTCATTCTTATGATGTTGGACCGGCCTCTTTCGGCTATGACCTGAATGTCCGAATATCCGACCGAGCTTGCGACCAGAAGGGTATTTTCATAATAAGTCTCAAAGCTGAAGTTCCCGTCTTCATCCGCGAGTGTTGCCGCCACGATGGACGAGTCTGCTACGGAAAGGACGGCCACCCCTGCATACGGGATGCTTTCTCCCTCGTCATTCACGACTTTCCCTCCGAAATTCTGAGCCTGTGCCGAAATGGCAATAATCAAATTTGCCAGCAAAATTGCAATAGTCTTTTTCATTCTGTCTGAAATTTTTCGTTTCTCTGTTTGTTTTCTGCTGCAAATTAAAACAAGCATATTTGGAACTGGAATAGGGAGGGATATTTGGCCCAACCCTCTGGGATTCATAGCGTAAAATGTGGGATGTCTGACACATTTCGGGG
>JBJFDE010000412.1:0-4007 GCA_051889855.1 Candidatus Cryptobacteroides sp.
ATATGACTCAGCTTAAGCCTTGTGCGTATGAATTGGTTTACAAGACAGATGAAGAAGTTGATTATCCATTGGAACTCAGGAAGGAACTTTCCGGCAAGGCTTTAATATGGTACAATACTCTTTGGGATACACTTTGCGGCGGTCATGATGATGACCTTGCACTTGATGATCCGGATGCTGCTTATGGTTTCCTGATTAATAATCTCGGTGCAACTATCATTCAGACTGACCGTGCTGAATATTTGTTGAATTACCTGCGCAGACGCGGCTTACATGACTGATTATGAAATTCCTGGATTTTTTTGCAATGTCCCGTCCTTCAGAGCCGTTGAAGGATGAGAAAGCGATACAAAGCCGCTACTCAAGACTGAGATGGCAGGTATTCCTTTCTGCCACACTTGGTTATGGCCTCTACTATGTCTGCCGTCTGAGCCTGAATGTAATAAAGAAACCCATTGTCGATACCGGTGTTCTGACTGAGGGAGAGCTTGGAATGATAGGTTCGGGACTGTTCATTACCTATGCTGTTGGAAAACTTTGCAATGGTTTTCTTGCTGACAGAAGCAATATCAGACGCTTCATGTCAATTGGCCTTTTGATAACTGCACTTGTGAATCTTATTCTCGGATTTACTACTTCATTTGGAGTTTTCCTGGTACTCTGGGCCATTAACGGATGGGCTCAGTCAATGGGTGCTCCTCCTTGCGTGGTTTCACTTTCGCGCTGGTTCGGTAATAAGGAACGAGGTTCGTTTTATGGATTTTGGTCTTCTTCGCACAATATAGGTGAAGCTCTTACATTCATAGCGACTTCAGCTATCGTTGCTGCCTTTGGATGGCAGTGGGGATTCAGAGGTGCAGGTCTAATCGGCCTGGCAGGTTTTGCACTCGTTGCAATATTCATGAGGGATACTCCGCAGAGTTGCGGTCTTCCTTCAATTGCTCAGTATAAAGGTGAGGAAACATCTCAGACCAAAGCCGAAGAAGGAAAATCTGTCGGAGAACTTCAAAAAATGGTATTGAAGAATCCTGCAATATGGATGCTTGCACTCTCAAGTGCATTCATGTATATTTCTAGATATGCTGTGAATAGCTGGGGTATTTTCTATCTTGAAGCAGAAAAAGGATATACTAATCTTGAAGCAAGTTCCATTATTTCCATTAGTTCCGTTTGCGGAATCATTGGAACTGTTACTTCAGGATTCGTATCTGATGTCCTTTTCAAAGGTCGCAGAAACATCCCTGCTGTCATATTTGGACTCATGAATATTTTGGGACTTACACTTTTCCTCTTTGGCCCAAGGTCAATGGATATAGTAAGCATGATAATATTCGGACTTGCAATCGGAGCCCTTATCTGCTATCTGGGCGGATTGATGGCCGTAGATGTTGCTCCAAAGGGAGCCTCAGGTGCTGCTCTTGGAGTTGTGGGAATCGCCAGCTATATCGGGGCTGCCGTACAGGATGTAATCAGTGGTTTCACCATCCAGAGTGGAAAGGTTGCTGCCGAAGGTGCTGCTGCATCATACGATTTCTCAGCAGTAGCATGGTTCTGGATAGGTGCTGCAACCTTGTCAGTAATATGTACAATCCTTGTATGGATTATGTCAAGACGCAGGAACGCTGCCTGAATAATTCAAATTCTTTGACTGTGCTCAGAATTTGTACTTTGCAAATTTAAAAAAGAAGGTAACTGATCAGTCTTTGACTTATAGTTACCTTCTTTTTGTGTTGCTATTTCTCTTTTGCTTCCTTGTCAGATTCGACAGTCTGAGCAGCTTCCTTGTCTGACTCGACGGTATGAGCTGAGTCTTTGTATTTGAAGCGTCTGATCTTTGAGGTGGCGGTTTTTTCAAAAGGCTCCTTCATCACCTCCACGTCATTTACCTTCGAGAATTTGCTCACCTGCTTGTTGACGAAATTCAGAATCTGAGCCTTGCGGGCATCGAGTTTCTTGTAGAACTCATCCTCACCCTCCTTGTCCCATTCTATCATATTTTCGTCAAGTTGAACCAGGGCTACCAGGCGACCGTTTCTTTCCACCACAATCGACTCGTTCACTCCGTCGATGTTGTTGATGACATTCTCAATCTCCTCAGGATAGATGTTCTCTCCCGAAGGTCCCAGAATCATATTGTTCTTGCGGCCCTTGATGAAGAAGCGTCCTTTCTCATCCTGGACTGCAAGGTCATTGGTGCGGAACCAGCCATCTTCGGTGAAAACGCTCTTGGTCCTCTTAGGGTCCTTGTAATAGCCGAGCATGACGTTGTCACCTTTTGCAACTATTTCACCCTCACCGGTTTCAGGATTCACGTCATTCAGTTTCAGTCTCACGCCCTTGACAGGATATCCTATGGAACCGACAGTCCTGCCCCTTCCCATCGCATAGCTCAGCAACGGTGAAGTCTCCGTAAGTCCATAGCCGATTGCATAAGGGAATTTTGCCTTGAGCAGGAAGGCCTCCACCTCGCTGTCCATCTTTGCTCCTCCGATGCCGAAGAATGTAATGTGGCCGCCGAATACCTTGCGAAGTTTCATGCCGATGATTCTGCACATGAAACCATTCATGTGCTCATTCATCCAGGTAAGCGTCCGGCTTTTCTGGATTGTCGGCACCACGCTTGCCTTATAGACCTTCTCGATGATGAGCGGCACTGAAAGCATAGTCGTCGGTTTGACGGTCTTGAGAGCCTTCATCAGGATTGATGCAACAGGCGGTTTTGAAAGATAGTAAACCGTTGCTCCGCAATACATCGGATAAAGCATGCAGATGGTCATTTCCAGGGTATGTGCCATAGGCAGGATTGAAAGCCATCTGTCCTTTGAGGTTCTTTTACATGTCCTGTAGCATGAAATCACATTAGATGTGAGGTTGCGGTGGCTCAGCACAACTCCCTTGGCACTTCCCGTCGTACCGGAGGTATAAATGATTGTGGCAATGTCTTCCGGTGTCGGAAGTGAAGTCTTGCCGTCACATGTGAACTGGTCTTCATTGGCATTCAACACCTCGAAGGTATCCATGTCAATCACCAGAGTCATCTTTTTCCTTATCTCTGCACTGACTTTTGAGGCAAGCCTTTGCGATACGAAGATTACCTTGCTTTCAGAGTGGTTGATGATATTGGTCACTTCATTTTCTGAACTGTCAGGCAGGATTGGAATGGCGATTCTGCCGAATGGCACGATGCTGAAAAAGGCCGCGGACCAGTTCGGCATGCTCTGGGACAGGATTGCGACCTTGTCACCGGCTCCGATTCCGTACTGAGTCAGTTTCTTTGACAGGGCATCGCTCCTGTGCTTGAGGTCTGCATAGGTATATCCGCCGGTTTTTGAATCAGCCCACTGTGTGAACTGATTCTTGTTATAAACGGTGGTAGAGAATTCATACAGCTTTGCAAGTGTATCGATGTATTTCTCTCTGACCTTTTTCAGGTTCTTGTAAATGAATTTATACATCAGGGTAATAATTGAATGATTGATTTTACAACAG
This sequence comes from Candidatus Cryptobacteroides sp., assembly GCA_051889855.1. Lineage (GTDB taxonomy): Bacteria > Bacteroidota > Bacteroidia > Bacteroidales > UBA932 > Cryptobacteroides. Next base: position 3,490 of record JBJFDE010000412.1, read on the forward strand.
GCTAGTGGGTGATATATCCTTTCGGATGCTTTCCGGTCAGGTGCATCTGCTCATAAATCTGCTGGATGCGTTCCATGTCTGCCCTGGCGTTGTCGGTGAGTTCAAACTTTTCGCCCCTTCCGACATGCTTGGTTCCCCAGTCGAAATATCCGAGATATACCGGGCAGCCAACCTCCCTGGCAATTGTGTGGAACCCTGTTTTCCATTTTTTGACCGGCTTCCTTGTTCCTTCGGGAGCAATGGCAAGGTGTACTACTTTCTGAGATTTCATCTCACGTATTACGCTCAGTACCAGGGCTGAAGGATTCTTCCTGTCCACTGGGATACCTCCAAGTTTGCGAAGAAGCCATCCGAGTGGTCCCCAGAAGAACTCCTTCTTGACCATGCATTTTGCATCTCCGCCAAGGGATTTATAATAAAGATATGAAATAGCGAAGTCCCATATTGATGTATGGGGCACTCCGAGTATTATACATTTGTCTTCAGGTACGAGTCCGGAGTCAACAGTCCACCCCATG